>JACMMN010000139.1 GCA_014379075.1 Pyrinomonadaceae bacterium
ATTCTACGGCTTTTGAGACTTCAGAAATGGCTTCGCGATATTTTCCAATACGAGCATATGCATGGCCAAGGTACACGCGAAGTGCGGAATCTTTCTCGTTCAAAAGCTTTGCCCGTTCAAAGCTTTCGATCGCCTCCTGAAATTTGCTTAGACGAAGATAGATCGAACCTATATTGCTCAAAACTACCTGATCTCCAGGATTTAGATTTATAGATTCATTAAAGGCTTGCAGGGCTTTATCGTTCGAGCCCATTTTCATATAAGCGGCGCCCAATTGATTGAAAGTTAGAGCGTCGGTTTTACGCAGCTTTATAGCCTTTTCGAATGCCGCCGCGGATTTTTCAAACTGGTCGAGTTTATAATAAGCCATTCCGAGATTGAATTGCGTAACCGCATCGTGCGGGCCAAGGACGGCAGCCCGGTTCAGGGCAGCGGCGGCGGCTTCATATCTTTGAGCGTCGTAGAGCGTAACTCCTTCGTCGTTAAGACTGACTGCCCGCAGCCGATCGCTGTCTTGTGCAGGGATCGACACAAATGCGGCAACTACCATCGAACAAACTTTCAATAAAAGGTATTTCATGACAACTCCTTTTTACGAAATTCGTGTTTTATGGGCGAATGGGTGCCCTTTGGCCGGAACTCTAGTAGTTAGCTGACCGGCCAAAGACAGGCTCGTGGATCATTAGAAGAATGTGTTTTTGCTGCTTATCTTCGCCGGACGCCGATACGCCGTTGAACAAGTTGTTCGACAGTGATGTTGGGTTCCTCCGCCCGCGCCGCACGAATAAATTCAGCATCCAGCTTGAAGATGCGAAATTTTACGACGTCCTCGGGTGAGAGATTCTCAAAACCTTCGCGTTTCAGCTCACTGAGAAAATCGGGGGTAACTTTGAAGATGCGGAATTTGACCAGGCCTTCAAAATCCTCGCTGATAAATCCCATTTCGCGAACCTTCCGGACGTAATCCGCATCGATTTTGAAAATACGGGCCTTAACAAGATCTTCCATTCCAAGATCAGGAAATCCCGTTGCCTTCATTTCCGCCATAAATTGTGGGGTGACCTTAAATATCGAGGCTTTGAACAGATCATCGACATCTAATTTTCCAAAGTTTGCGGAAAGCAGATCATCCGCGAACGCCGTTGTGACATTCAGGACAGTTGCCGAAAATAGTCTATTTTCCAGCTCGTCGCCCCAATCGTTTTTTGACTTTTCAAAATCGAATCCACGGCTCTTCATTCCATCGGCATAGCTTTTATTTCCGGTAAAACGGTAGGTGCCAGATCCCTTCCCATTCGCAAAAGAGCCTTCGCATTCGATGGTTCCCGCCTCGCGAACCATCCGGAAATTGACTTTTCCATTCCGGGTTTGGTCGGGTGTCAAACCCTGCAGGTCGGCATACGCAAAGTCGGATCCGTGCTGATTCTTACCGCCTCGTTCGGTTTTGCGTTCGAACGATAAATGGATCTTGTCGGGCTTGGCCTCCTTCGTACTTGCCGTCCAGTCACCCGTCGTGACAGTCTGCGCTACGATCACATACGAGCCGAAAACGATAATTATCAGTGCCAAATTAACCAAACCGAATATAGAAGTTCTACTCATAAGTTACCTCCAGAAATCTTGATTCTTTTTTTTTGCAATTGGCTGCGTTACATTAAAAGAACACCGTTAGCGGAGGTTTTGTGACAGAAATTCACGATGGGAGACTTAAGGTAATCAGTGAAAGATTGTAGGCGATTTCAATCCGGAGCCGCCAGATTCTCGAAGGCCTTGCCGGAAAATTTAAAATGGCTTTCATCGAAATTACCTGTCGCACCTAGCTTTTCATAGAAGTTAATTGCCGGCTTATTCCAATCCAAAACCTGAAAATCGATTCTTTCGTACCCTCGGGCCTTGGCCTTTGCCGCTATTTTCCGCAGCATTATTTCGCCAACTGATCTTCCACGATGATCGGCCGTGATAAATATATCTTCCAGGTAAAAGCCGGATTCACCGCGAAAGCTCGCAAAACACGGATAAAAAAGTGCATATGCCATCAGGTTTTCGCCGTCGGCAGCTACCAGGCATTCGACGAACGTGCCGTCTCCGAACAATACCCTGGAAAGTTTGACTTCGGTGATATCGAAATACTCCGCAAGCTTTTCGTATTCGGCAAATTCGCGCATTAGCCCGATGATTCCGGCAAGGTCCTGTTCCGTCGCTTCTCTGATTTCAATACTCATAATAAAAAAACCGCACTCGGTATCGAATTTTACCAAGTGCGGGCGTTTCATTCTATTACCGAAAAATTTATGTCTTTCTCTTTGCCGGGGTTTTCGCCGGTGCCTGAGGTTTGATATTTTGCTCGGTCTTTATATTCTCGATCGTTTCCTTGATACTTGCCTTCAATGCGTGCGTGTCCGGCGCCGCATCGACGAATTTTTGCATATAGTTCAAGCCTTCCTGGATCTGCGCCTTATCCTTCGGGTCCGCCATTTCGCCAGCCGAAAACAATGATAAGCCGATTCCCGCGATTGCATCTATATCGTCAGGAGATTCCTTTAGAACAATGCGGTAGGCATGAACCGCGTTCTTGGCTTCTCCGGCACCGTTCATATAACCAGCCCAGCTATTCAGCGTTGCAACTTTTTTCTTAGGATCGGTTTCGACCGCCAAATACTGATCCAGTATCGGAATTGCTTCCTGCATCTTTTCCGCATCGATCTGAAGCCTTGCCATCAAACCATGGAGGATCACATAGTTATTCAATATGCTGGCCTTATCGCGCGCCATTCCGGCCTTGGCCTGAGCATCTCCTGGAGGAGCTTTCTGAAGTACTTCCAGGCCTTTCTCAAAAGCTATGATCGCAGCCGTAAAATCCGCCTTGGCCTTTTCGCGGGCCGCGGCTTTGGCGGCAGCGTCACCGGACGAACTCTGCACGACGGCCGCAACACCGCGTTCACGCAATGCCAACCCCTTATTTGAAAGCAGGATCGGTGCGCTTCCTTCGAAATCAGGATCGGCATTGTACCCTTCATCGAATTTAGCTATCGCCAGATCGTAATTCTTAGCGTTGAATGCGTCGCTTCCTTC
>JACMMN010000140.1 GCA_014379075.1 Pyrinomonadaceae bacterium
ACACGACCTATCAAGGCCAGATTCCGGAAACGGCGCCGGCGCATCTATACGGAAGCGAAAATACGGCGGCTTCGCGGGTTGTGACGGACAGCGAATCCATCGCCCGCGATATTAAGGAAGGACGTTTGAGCGGCTTCGTCGGCCACGGCACGACGCTTACGGGCGAAACGAATTTTCAAATGATGCTGCGCGTGGACGGGCATTTGACGGGTACGGTGTCTTCTGACGGCGGAACGCTTCTGATCGGCACGAACGGCCAGGTCGATGCGAGCATTTCGGTCGCGGTGGCAACGGTCAATGGAACGGTCAACGGCGATATCGTGGCGAGTGAGAAAATACACCTTGGGCGAACGGCGAGAGTGATCGGCAACGTCGCGACGCCGCGGCTGGTTATCGAGGAAGGAGCCGTGTTCGAAGGCGGCTGTAATATGCTGAAGGCCCGTGAGATCGACGAAAAGCAGCAGACGGAAGCCGAGGCTCAATACAACGCCGCCGAACTCGCCCGTTTTGAAGCGGAAAACGCGATGGTCGAGACAGACGAATATCTCGGCGCAAGCAGCGACAGCGACGATGACGATGATGATGACGACGATGAAAAGGCCGACGCGGCAACTATTTAGAAAAATTTTTTACAAAAGTATATTTTCGGGCGGATAAAACCGCCCTTTTTTATTTTGATCTTAACGGACAGCCGCTGCACCTTGTTTTTCTAATGCCTGACAACCTATAGTGGTTTCACTTCGAGCATTCTTACCCTAAATAAACTGGAGGGAAATTATCTATGCTTAATGATTTTAAGGCCTTTATTGCACGCGGAAACGTACTCGATCTGGCGATCGCGGTTGTTATGGGCGCCGCATTCGGCACGATCGTCAAGACCTTTACGGACGGTATAATTATGCCGTTCGTGGGCCTCGCTACCGGCGGAGTGGATTTCAAATCGAAATTCTACGACCTAAGCGGCACAATGCCCGCGAATGCAACGCCCGAACAGATCGAAACCGCAATAAAAGGCGGCAAGCCGCTGGTAATGTACGGGCAATTCATCAACGATATCCTTACCTTTCTTATCGTCGCGATTGTAATGTTTTTTCTGGCCCGCTACGCCGTGAAGCTGTTCAGAGGACTCGAAGCCCAGACGCCGCCGACCGATGAAACGGTTCTGCTGACGGAGATCCGGGATATTTTGAAGGCGAAATAGGGATTAGAACGCGGATCTAGTGGATTTTGCACGGATCGGAAAAGCCCTGAAAAAGCCTTTTCCGCTTTCCGATCCGCGCTATATCCGCCCAATCTGCGTCATCCGCGTTCTTTTTTTTTTGTTGCATGCAGAATACCCGACGGGGTTAAGCAGAAATCCAATTTTATATCCCATTCGCCCGCATCCTCAATTTCCTCAACCGGCGGAAAATAGCTCAAGCCGATCTTCACGCAATCCTCACGGCACCCTTTCAGGAACCGGTCGTAAAAACCCTTGCCGTAGCCAACCCGATGGCCGGCTTTATCGAAACATAAAAGCGGAGCAAGCACCATATCGATATCCGCCGTTTCGACGAATTCATCGTGCGAGGGTTCGTGAATGCCCCAAATATTTTTTACGAGAGAAGTCTCCGGCGTGAATTTCAAATTCCGCATCTCGCCGGTTTCGAGATCGACGCGCGGAACGACCGTAACCATCTGCGGAAATTCGCGCCACAGCCTCTGAAAGATCAACGTCGTGTCGATCTCGTTGAATTTTTCGATTGCGATGAAGCAGTGAAGAACTTTGATTTGATCAAGTTGAGAATGGTGGAAAAATTGACCGGAAATTCGTTGACTGTTTTCAGTACGAGTTTCCGATGAAAGCGATCTTTGTTTAGCGAGGTAGATTTTGCGCAGTTCCGCTTTGGTCATTTACACCATCTAAATTATCCGCGTTTCTTTTCCGGCCTCGATTTATTCGCCGTGCTCGTCCTCGCCGACGGATTTTCGGGTTTAAATTCCTGGCTGGTTTTTGGCTCGTTTTGTTCTTTCGCAGTCGCCAGAAGCTTTGATTCATTTAAAATCTTCAATGCGGCTTTGGCGGTTTTGCTTGGTCTTTTTTTTGTCATAAATATTTTCCTCTTTTATGTTTTTACGATCCAGCCGCCGCCGACAACTTCTTCGCCGTGGTAGAAGATCGTGGCCTGGCCGGGTGTGATGGCCCGTTGCGGCTCGTCGAAAACTATGCGAGCCCGAGCGTCAGGCAAAGCATGAATGGTTGCGGTCGCCGGTTCGTGGCGATAGCGGACCTTAACTTCAGCGCGAACGGGCTCCGCTGGCTCGTCGAACGCCACCCAATTGACGCCTTTGGCGATAAATTCGATTGAATCAAGTTCATCGGCGCCGCCGACAATTATTTGGTTTCTTGCCTTCTCTATTTGCAGCACATAAAGCGGCTTTTCGTTCGCGATCCCCAAGCCCCGACGCTGGCCGACGGTGTAACGGTGAATTCCGGTATGCTCGCCGATCACTTCACCGGCGGCCGTGACGATCTCACCCGATTCGGGAAGCTCACCGCTTCGATTTTCGTGGTCGAGATAGCGGTCGATAAACTCGGAATACTTACCGTCCGGCACAAAGCAGATCTCCTGCGACTCCTTTTTCTCCGCGACATACAGATTGGCGTCGCGGGCCAGATCGCGAACCTCGCTTTTAAGCATTTCGCCGAGCGGAAACCAGGCACGCGAAAGCTGCTCCTGATTCAGTTCCCAAAGAAAATAGCTCTGATCTTTCCAGTGATTTTTGCCTCGAAACAAGCGGTAGCGGTTCGCGGCCTTGTCGTATTCGACACGTGCGTAGTGTCCGGTCGCGACCTTATCGCAGCCAAGCGACACCGCCATTTTGTCGAGCGATGCAAATTTCAAACGCGAATTGCAGGCTACACAAGGAATCGGAGTTTCTCCGGATAGGTAACTCTGGACGAACGGCTCGACGACCGATTCCTCAAAATCCTTCTCCAGGTTCAAGACATAAAACGGCATTCCCAAAGTTTCGGAAACTCGGCGGGCATCGTAAACGTCATCGAGCGAACAGCAACGCGACGGCAGCGAGTCGCCGTTTTCGTCCACATTTATATTGCGGCGCTGGTTCCAAAGCTGCATCGTAAAACCGATCAACTCATGTCCCTGCTCTTTTAATAACGCGGCCGCCGCTGAAGAATCGACACCGCCGCTCATTGCCACCGCAATTTTCATAGCTCTTTATTCTGACAGCCGAATTGGATTAGTTGCAAGCTGAAAACGCGATGTTGCCCCGGAATTTTTTGCCCTCCAACTTGCGTCAATCAAAAATCCTGTGCTAAATTGTGAACATTATGCGTCTCGAAATTGTCTAATTCATCCGCTCCGAAAGCGTTCGTCTCGATGCGATTTCTTCGATCAAAGAGACGGGCTGCCCCCGCACTTATCGTGCTTTTCTTTTAGTTCTAATAATATTTCTATATGTCTTTTAATGATGAAACTGTCGCCGCACAGGCGTATGACAATTCCCCGTGGTCGGTAATAAAAGAAGCGTTTCGCGGTTCGGAGCGCGATTTTACCAATGGTTCCATTGGCCTTGCGATATTTTTGCTGGCGGTTCCGATGATTTTGGAGATGTTCGGCGAGAGCTTATTTGCGATTGTCGATATCTTTTTTGTAGCGAAACTAGGGGCAAATGCGGTGGCAATCGTCGGGTTGACGGAATCGGTGATGGCTTTGATCTATGCGGTTGCCTTTGGCCTTGCTATCGGTGCGACGGCGACCGTTTCGCGGCGAGTCGGCGAGAAAGACGACGAAGGAGCCGCCAAAACCGCCGCTCATGTCATTTATCTCGGCGTTATTATTTCGCTGGTAATGAGCGCTCTGGGCATAATTTTCGCGCCCTTCATTCTCAAACTTCTCGGCGCCGGGCCGGACGTGATCGTCGAAGGTGCAACCTTCATGCGGATCATGTTAGGCGGAAATGCGGTGGTCGTGTTTATTTTTCTGCTGAACGCTATCTTTCGCGGAGCCGGTGACGCGGCAATCGCAATGCGTGTTTTGCTGCTCGCAAATGGCTTAAACATTATATTGTCACCGTGTTTTGTCTTCGGCGTCGGGCCGTTTCCCGAACTCGGTGTTATCGGTGCCGCGGTCGGGACGACGATAGGCCGGGCTTGCGGCGTACTGTTCGCGGCGTGGATGCTGTTCCGTCCCGGCGGCCGCATTCATGTGGCCCGCGAAAGTTGGAAGCTGGATCCGGCACTTTTATGGAAGCTGGCCAAATTGTCCTCAACCGGTGTTGTACAGTTATTGATCGCAACCGCGAGCTGGACGGCCCTTATGCCGATCGTCGCCGGTTTTGGTGAGGAAGCGATCGCCGGATATGTGATCGCCTTGCGCGTAGTGATGTTTGCCTTGCTTCCCGCTCTCGGACTGAGCAATGCCGCCGCAACTATGGTCGGACAGAATCTCGGTGCCGGAAAGCCCGAACGCTCCGAAAAGGCGGTGTGGACAGCGGCGTTTTTTAACGCGGCAGTTTATTTCAGTATTGGGATGATCTTCATCTTTTTCTCGAATCCGATCATCGGCATTTTCACGACTGAACCGGCGGTGCTTGCCTACGGTACGAGCGCGCTTCATATCATTGCTTATGGTTTTACGTTCTATGGCCTTGGGATGGTGCTTGAAACGGCATTCAATGGAGCGGGCGATACATGGACGCCGACGTATCTGAACTTCCTGATCTTCTGGGTTTTCGAGATCCCGGCTGCCTATATTCTGGCTTATTATTTTGAACTAGGACCTGACGGAGTTTTCTGGGCAATTACAGTTGCGTTCTCGCTGCTTGCGATTGCAAGTGCAATACTCTTTCGCCGCGGAAAATGGAAAACAAAGATGGTCTAGGAATCGGTTCACCACAGAGAGTACGGAGAACACAGAGAAATTCAATTCGGATTGTATGTGAAACGACGGCCGTTCCTATAAAAACTGTGTGCGTTCTCCGTGCTCTCTGTGGTAAAAATGATTTATGTCCGAGTTTCCAAACCCGCGAACGCACGAGTTTCCCGCCTGGGTTTTGGCCGGTGAGTATTTTTATGACGGCCGCGATATCGTTAGTCTCGGCAATGAACTGACAGTCGAAAATGTCCGCGACGCTTATTTAAGCGGCATCTTCCCATGGCACATCGACGGGATGCCGCTGCCGTGGTACTGCCCGGCGAGACGCGCGATCCTTGAATTTACAGAAGTGGATATTCCGCGAAGTCTTGAAAAAGAACGCCGCAAATCTAAGTTTTCATTTACCATCGACAAAGCGTTTCGCGAAGTGATGGAAAACTGCTCAAAGGTAAAGCGGCCCGGCCAGGGCGGAACGTGGATCACGCCGGAATTTATTGAGGTTTACACCGAACTGCACAAACAAGGAATGGCCCACAGCGTCGAGGCCTGGGACGAATCGGGTGAACTCGCCGGCGGGCTATACGGCATAGATTCCGGCGGAGTTTTCTGCGGCGAAAGTATGTTTCACAAGGCGTCAAATACCTCAAAACTCGCGCTCCTATTCTTGATCGATCGCCTGCGGGAACGCGGCTCAACCTGGCTCGACGCACAGGTAATGACGCCGCATATGGAAACTCTCGGAGCAAAGGAGATCAAACGCAGTGATTTTTTGATAAAATTAAAGGAAACGCAGGAATTGAAGTCAGCTTTGTTTTAAAGGCAGAAACACGACCGGTAGGGAGTGTGTTCTTCAAAGTAAGCTTAGTTCAACGTTGAACACCCTCGCTACCGCTTGGGTTTCTGCCAGGGAAACACGCCTGGCAGGAAGTCTGTTCTTCGATTCAGCATTCATAATTCGATATTCAAACTATGCCGCACCGCGAAAGAAAAAACATCCACGCCGGGCTAAAAGTCGCCATCGTCCTAAAACAAGACCAGCGAACCGGCAAACAAACCCTCGGCACCGTCAAAGACCTGCTAACCAATTCCCCGAATCACCCGCACGGCATAAAAGTCCGCCTAACCGACGGCCAAGTCGGACGGGTGCAGGAATTACTCAAGGACTAAGTCCCTACTATTCAATAACCTCGAAATCTAGCGACTGACTGGAGATTGCCTTTTTTTCGCTCACCATTTGGTCGGTTACAATAATTTCCAAAGTGTAATCGCCGGGCGCGACGCCCGAACTTAGCCGAATGGAACCGCGTTCGCTGATCTGGGACCAAGCCGTTTGAGGTTTAAGCTCTATAGGTTTGGGCTTTCCTTCCGCAATTATTTTCCCGTCTCGATACAGATTTACCTGTAACAACAGTTTCGGCTGGCCGGTAGTTTTGTCCGGCTGAGCGTTGTAGACGGTATAGGCGTACCCGAGTATGGTGTCCCGAGTAAATCGGCGGATTGCCGGTGCCGCCTGTGAAGTGGCAAGCGAAATAGCGTTATTGGCGTTTGTTGCCGCTGGGACTGCGAAACTTCCGTCCGGCTCGGTCCGGGTGAGAGATAGGCCGGACACGGAAATTCGGCCTTTTTTCAGATCTGGAATATCGATTAAACGGCCGGCAGTGCCAATCATTCCGTTTGAGACATCACGCACGGCGACACGGAAATTATATGTTCCCGCTTTTTTTACTTTTATATCGGTCGTGTAAATCAAACCATTTTGGGTTATCAACGTTGCTGTTGCGGTATCAATTTTAATTGTGTGACTTCGCGTAAATTCATCGACGACCTCATTTTTTTCATTTAACGTTACGGCGACAACATCAAAAACAGCCTTTCTGCCCCCGCCCAGATCATCAACAAATGAGATATCGCTGCCTTTCAAATGAATCATCGAACGCACGAAGTTTCCTTCCGCCAGCGAATTACCGAAAAACGCCGTCAATTGTAAATTCAGGCCCGCACGCGGAAGCGGAGCCGCGATCGCTTCATACAATTCGCTGTCGCCGGTACGCTTCGAAAGCTTTACACTTTCGTCGGTTGTTCCCATAAAACCGGCACGTGAAATTACGCGCAGGCCGGGGCGCTTCATAACCACTTCAATTTTGTTGAATTTTTTACTCTTGAACGTGTCTTTGTCCGGCTCATAGGCCACAAGGTAATAGCCTTTTTCCAGACTCAGTGCTTTTTGAATTCCCGAGAGAAAATTCGCTCCCTGATAAAATTCGCCGCCTGTTTCGCCCGCCAGGTAATAAAGGCCATCCCGTGCGTTGCGGCTTTCGCGGTCAAGTTCTTCTCGAAGGCGGCCGACATTTCCCGCGGACACATTCCGGTCTGCTCCGACGAATGCATCGTTAGTGCCCGATAAGTTAATAGTATGAAAACTCACCGCGGCACGGTTTGCGATGTCCGTAATATCACGCAGTCCGTCGAAGCCACTATTAAAACTTCCGGAACGATCTCTGACAGGAATTCCGTTTGAAAGTAAAAAAATTATTTTTCTTCCGGGAAGGCGTTCGAGCCCGCGCACGACATAACGCATGAGGCCGAAAGTGCCGAATAACTGGCTGTCGTTTTCCGGCTCACCGCCCGTCCTGCCTTGCTGTCCCAGACTTGGAATAAAATCGCCACTCGAATAAACCACACAGGAAAGCGAACTCGGATACCAACGAATTTTAGCTGCAATACGTAAAAGCTGCGATTTATCTGAGGTGTAATGCTGCATTGCGCTGCTGCCAGAACGGGTTTGGTAAACCGCAACGAGATCGTTCGGCAGCATTTCGCTGCTGACAAAATTTTCAAGAGCTTTACGGGCGTCGAGCATTGAAAATTGCGTTGCGAGACAATTTCCGTCGTCTACTAAAAAAGTGACTATTCGACCGCTTTCGCGGAGCGCCTTTCTTGGTGATTTCGTATTAATTTTGTCCAATTGGTCTTTCTTTAGATCGGGTGACGCTAACCCGACATAGGACAGGTTTGTTATTATCTGAGGTTTTCCGTCCTGCCGGATCTCAAAATCTTTTGCCGTTAGATCGGTTATTTGATTGCCTTCTTTATCGGTTACGATGATGTCAAGCTGAACCAGTTCCGAAGTTATTTTTACAACGTCGTCCTCGGGTTGAAGGACAGGAGGAGTCGGTGTTTGTGCCGAAGCATTGACCGAAAAAATAAATAGTGCGACAAATACGGATAGGAGGATGTTTTTCATAGGGATCGAGGGAGTATCTTCAAAATACATGGTTGAGTTTGGGCAACTGTTTTACAAAGTTTATTCTACGCACATGGGCCTAGAATACAAAGAAAAACCCGGACAAACATACATTTCTCCGGGTTTTTCTTTTGTTGGTTCGATATTCTTATACGTCCAGATTTTTTACATCCAGCGCATTGTCTTCAATAAACTTACGCCGGGGTTCGACCTGGTCGCCCATTAGAACGGTGAAGATGCCGTCGGTTTCGATGGCGTCATCAACGCGAACCTGGAGCATCGTGCGTTTTTCGGGGTCCATTGTCGTTTCCCAGAGCTGTTCGGGGTTCATTTCGCCGAGGCCTTTA
>JACMMN010000141.1 GCA_014379075.1 Pyrinomonadaceae bacterium
ACAACCGTCAACCGACGAATGCCCACATCTGCATGGCGAATATAGACGGGATGCGAGAGCGGACGGTGGTTGTAAATTCGCTGTCGAAAACTTATTCGGTGACGGGCTGGCGAGTCGGGTATTGCATCGCTCCGCCGGATATTACTTCGGCGATTCGCAAAGTGCACGATTTTCTGACGGTTGGCGCAGCGAATCCGCTGCAGCATGCCGGTGCATATGCGCTCAGCCTGCCGCCAATTTATTATGAGGAATTGCAGAGAGAATACCAAAAGAAACGCGATTTCATAGTTCCGGTTTTGCAGAACGCCGGTTTCAAATGCGACGCTCCCGAAGGCGCTTATTATGTGATGTGCGACATCTCCGATTTCGGCTTTGCGGACGATATCGAATTTACCAAACACCTCATCCGCGAGATCGGCGTCGCTGTCGTTCCGGGATCGTCGTTCTATCACGATAAAAGTTTAGGTTCGCAGCTTGTTAGGTTTTGCTTCTGTAAGAAGGACGAAACACTTGAAGCGGCTGCTGAAAACCTGCAAAAACTCGCACGCGGTTAATCATCGACGGCGTTCATCGAGCACCGTAAGTTTAGCCGGGAGATGCCCGCTATTAAGGCTCATCGCCAATTCTTCCGCCTCCGCTTTTGTAAACGACCCGGTGATCTGGCCGGAGTCCGTTATCTGGCTTCTGATAAACGCCACGCTGACTACCTCGTTGTCGAGCACTACCGCCAGATGGTTATTGATGTTTCTACCGGTCCATTCACCGAAGCGCTCCGCTCCGTCTTTAGTCAAAGAGAAGCCGATCTGATAATTGCGGTCAGTTCCGTCATAGGAATGAACATCCGCTTGCCTGATGTCGTCGCCGCTGATTAACGGCTTCGCTTCGAGAATAAGAAATCTCTGCGGCTCATTCTCGTATGACCGGCTGTAAGGCAAAACCTCCTGTCCGGGCAAGAGAACTGTGCGTGCCTCGGCTTCCGTTGTGTAGCTCACGGGCATAGACGGATTTGGGGGAGAAACGGCCTTTTTAAAAGACAGTTCGTTCGTCGTAAACAAGAATCGTTTTACGGCTTCCCAATCCTGCGTGCCGTAGACCCTGACTCTCATTTGATCGGGCGAACTTTCTATCCGGACGGCTTCACCGCTGATCCCGACCGCGTTTAGCCTCCTTTCCGTGATCTTTATCACCAGATCGATGATCTCATTTTTGTAAGGCCTGTCGGTTTCGACCCTTACAAGAAATTCCATCCCGCCGGCGTCGAATATTGACGGGATTTTCGAACAGCCGGCGGCGAAACCCGTCAAAATTATAACGACCGTCAGCACTCGTGTTCGAATGATCATGTATTTTCTCCCGTTTGACCAAAGCGGCTAAAAGCAACCTTTATCCGCAGCCGCGCAACCTAAATGTTATCTGTACCGTAGTAAAACAAGACGCTTCGTCTAACAGTTTTTGCAAATAATTTGGAGGTAATATGTTCCGCAAATCATTAGCTTTTATTTTGCTCGGCGCGACAACCTGCGCCGTTTCCTATGCCCAAACACCCGCACCGAAGGGACAAGCCGCAGCGTCGGTCTTTTCGTTTTTCGACGGCAGCGGCAGCTATCTGGGCATTGACACCGAGGAAGTCACGAAAGAGAATTTTGCCAAATACGGCCTGCGCGAAGTTCGCGGTGTGGCGATAGAAAAGGTCGTCGACGGTTCGCCGGCTCAGTCCGCGGGGCTGCAAAATGGCGATGTTGTAGTGAAATTCAACGGCGAAGATATTACCAGCGTCCGCAAACTTTCACGTCTGATCGAAGAAGTTGCGCCGGATCACCAGGCAAAATTGACGGTCATGCGAAATGGCGACTCGCGAGAGATAATCGTAACGCTCGGTAGGCGCCCGACGTCGAAATTTGAAAATGGTGCATATTCGGTGACCGTACCGGGCGGTAGAATGCCGTTTCCCCATATGTCGGAAATGCCTGCAATGCCCGCGTTGCCGCCGATGAGCCCAATGCTGCGCGTTCAGGTTATGCCGTCGATGCCTGAAGCAATGGACGAGTCTTTTATTTGGAGCGGAGGAAGTTCCCGTCGAATCGGTGTCAACACAACGCCTTTGACAAAACAGCTCAGCGAGCATTTCGGTGTTAGCGGCGGCGTCCTTGTGAGCAACGTCAGGGTAGATTCGCCGGCAGCCAAAGCGGGCTTGCGGGCGGGCGATCTCATAGTCGAAGTCGACGGTAAACAGGTCAGCCGCGAACTCGATCTGATCCGCTCGATCAGCGAAAAGAAGGAAGGCGACGTTTCGCTGACCATCGTCCGAGACCGGAGTCGCCAGTCGATAAATGTAACTCCGGAGGAAAGTAAAGGTGAATTTAATACCTTTTTCGAAGGTTTCGAGGGCGAGGTTGCCCCTGTCCGCAGGACGATGGCTGTTCCGGCGGCTCCCGTGGTTCCCGGCACACCCGTTCCGCTAAATCGCATCTATCGGCGAGGTCGTATTCTTTAACGACACTTTGCAGTTATCTCAAATAAAAGGCAAGAGACCTGTTATCGTCTCTTGCCTTTACCTTTCAACTTTAACTTTTCTTAATTTTCCTGCTTTTTCCGAAGTACGTCTTTTGCCAATTCGTTCGCCTGATTGCTGTAATCGCGTGCCCGTTCGGTTATTTTCTGGTAATTCTCGCTTCGTTCTTTAAATTCTAGTTTTACCTTTTCGCGAAGCTGGTCATTTTTCGGATCGTAATTATCACGAAGCGCACGGGCGGCCTGGCGATACTGTTCGAAGGCTTCGCGGTGTTTCTTGAGCGCTTCTTCCTTTAACCGTAAATATTCCTTGTAATCCGGATCGATCTCCATGTCTTGCGCCTGCTGCAGCTTTTCGATCGCTTTTTCGCCAAAATCCGCTCCGTCGTTGATTATGTAAACGACATCGTCCGCTATCTTTTTTACGGCGGCAGCATCGTCAGCGGACATAGCCGTTTTCAGCTCCTCCCGCTTCTGCTCGTTGTTTTTGTACAGCACCTTGATCTTGGTCAGGTCCTTATTAGCTTCAGCGACGATCTGGGCTGCCTCGGCTGTTTCATCCGCCGGGCCGAGGAGCCCGCCTGAACCGCCCGAACTTTTGCATGAACCGCAAAATAGTAAAGCTGTCAGACCGAGAGAGCCCATTATGAATTTTCTTGATCGTTTTCTCATCTGTGCCTTCGTCTATCTTAACCAATCAGACGAAAATTATCATTACTTTTACTGCGCCATATAAATCCGTCGAGGACATAATGCGTCAATTGCGGCACCGCCAGTAAGGGAACGAGATACATCTTCAGATTTTGCCAATCCCAATTGCCGCCGAAAAGCCATTGCCTTTCATGCCAGACGCCGCGGCTCCAAAAAAGCTCTTCGACGTAAGCTAATGCCCAGAGCGTGGCCAGAAAAACAAACCAATTACCCGAAAGCGACCGGTAAACTCGTCCTGTAGATTCGCGGCGGGCACGGGCGTAAAAATAGATCAATGCAAAATACGGAACGCCGTGGATGATCACGTTCGTAACGGTAAAGGCGTAATCAGAATTGAAAAAAACAATTCCCGCGTACCAGCAAATTGCCGTCGTGGCAACGACTATGTCTTTGCCGATATTCAGAAAACCCGCAGTTTTATAGAGGTAAATAGATTTACCAAAATAAGCCGCGAGAGCCAGAACATAAATCGGAAATAGAACAGTTTCGACAAACGAAGGAAGCAGGAAAAAATCATTCGGCACGAACCAGTCAAAATTTCGCGGCAGGCTGGTCATCCAAAAAGCGAGCGGGTAAACGGTCGCCAAATAGATCGCCGCAGCATCTATCCACCACGTCCAGTCGCTCGTTTCATTCAGTTTTCGCCTATACAAAGCGACCCAGCCGTACTGCTGCCGCACAAAATGAAACACCGCAACTATGGCCAATGCCTTCCAAAATACAAGCTCGCCCTCCGAATAAAGGGCCACGCCGACCGCGTATCCGAAAACAGGCACTAACAAATACAGCCAGAATCGACGCTTTAATTCTTCCTTGTCGAAATAAACCCGAAAGCTGGTCGACCAAACATGAGCGACGTCGATCAGCAGCACCGCCGAAATCCAAGTCCAGTCAGGTGAATCTTCGTTTAGAATTCCAAGCCTCGACCCGATCGCCAGTAGAACGAGCGACAAAACCGCACTTCCAAGAAATACCGTAAGATCGATCTTCTGGGAGAAAAGCCACCTATTTTGTCCCAACTTCTTGGTCATAGTATTTGAAAACATCCTAAAAGGCAGAAACACCACCGGTAGGAAGTGTGTTCGTAGCCACTGAAGATCGACACCCTCCCTACCGGCCGTGTTTCTGCCTCATCACCTGACCGGCTGCTCGTAATCCATGATAGAAGGCTTCTTCAAATAACGCGATTCCGCTGAGATCGGTGTGTGCAAAATGTATATTTCGATATGGCTGCATTGCCTTTTCACGTACTCCGCTCCAGATAAAATTCGGCCGGGGTGATATCATTGCGTGGCCCCAGCGCATTATATCGATTCGTTCGCAGAGTTCGTAAATTTCAGGGTGCGCGCGGCCGATGTCGGTCAGGCAGACGTCGGCGAGGTCCTTCCATTCGTAGTTGAAAAGCTTTGTCCGGCCATTTTCCTCGGCGCACATCGGGTAATAATAAGTCCAGATCGCCGGTCCGTAATCGATGCCTTTTTGGTGCGTCGCGTTTACATAGCCGAGCGATGGGCTTTCGTAGAGAACATTGTCCCACGCGAGCGGAAAATCCTTTGCAAAACGCGGCTTTGGCCTGTTCTTTAGAAATAGGTTTGCGACAAACCAGGCATTATGCTGAAAATCGCTTGCGGCAAACGGCGGAGCTTCATTGAATCCGCGAATTACATACGGAGCGGTAAACATCGGCGAGGCAAATATCACTTTTTCGCAATGAAAAACTTTGATCTCACTACCGTTCAAACAAACTACATTGACACCTTCATCATTCGGTATCACCGAAACAACTGCGTGCGATTTGCGAATATTCGATTTAACCTTTTCAGCCAAGTGATTAACGAATCGTCCATTGCCTTCGGGAAATGTGATAAAAGCCTG
>JACMMN010000142.1 GCA_014379075.1 Pyrinomonadaceae bacterium
GGGTTCCTGCGTGCCGGTGCCGCCGTGTTCGATGCCGAGAGCATACAATTCGTCTACCTTGTCGGTCACTACAAAAACTGCACACGGGAACGGTTTCCATTCGCCGCCTGATTGGCCGAGCATTATTGTTCCGCCGTTGATGCTGTATTCGGCATGTGTCACCGAACCGTCTTCGGCCGGAACCGTCAATATCTCTTTCGCGTCGAAAACCTTTTTTATAAATTCGATGAAATCGCAGGAGCTGGGCACCACAAAATAGGGCATTACCGGTGAGTAGTGTGCGGGAACGTTCATTGAGCTCCTCCTTTTCCGTTAACAGACGTTATCCACCAGACGTTTCCGAAGGGATCGGTAACGCCGCAGCTTCGGCCGTAATCCTGATCGGCCGGCTCCATTATTTTCACTGCTCCCTCGAAAACAGCCGTTTGATAAGTTTTATCCGCATCCTCGACATAAACGAACATATTGCCCGTCGCCGGTCCCCATTCGCCGCGGCTGTTCGAAAACATTATCGTGCTGCCGCCGATATTTATCTCACAATGTCCGACAAGGCCGTCGTCGTTGACGCTGTGATGTGTCAACTCGGCATCGAAAACAGTCTTCGTAAACTCGATAAACGCTTTGGCATTTTCCATCATTAGATACGGCATCACTGCCTGATGTCCTTTTGGTATTTCCATTTTTGCTCCTAGTTTGCTTTGGTTTTGTCAGCTGGCGTTATGTGCGACAATACGCATTTCCACTCGCCATTGATTTTCAAAAAAATATCGCTCGTCCATTCGTCGGCGGGGAATTCCTCGCCTTTATAATGAGCGGTGTTGGTAACACGTCCCGTAAGAATTGCCGTGTCTCCGTATATCCGCACGCGTTCCGTTCCGGCAATCATATCCATTGCCGAATGCGTCAGATCTCCCGATTCAATAAACGACAGAAATTGCTTTTTATCGGATACTCCTGTCCACGAAACGATAACCCAATCGTCCGCCATAAATTGCCCGATCGCATTAGCGTCGTTCGAGACGATGCCTTTCCCCATTCGTCCGCCAAGTGTAATAAATGCTGCCGAACTCTATCATCGCTCATAAAAAATCCTCCAATATAAGATCAGGCACTGTTCGGATATGTCCTAATTTCCGGTCTATCTTATTCATTCCTGCTCCTCTCGTTCAGTGGTCAAAATTCTTTCTTCTACCACAGAATAAGATGAACAGGAATGAACAAAACGGAAAGAACTTGGTGCATTCCGTACTGTCATCACTATAAGGCAAGAATTTTATGACGAATTGGAAAAAAACGACAAAGTTTCAGGCTTCGAGGTATTCGGAGCCTTCAGCCTTACCGGAGAAGTAGATCTTAGGGTTGTAGCCGGAGAATTCCTTGAAATCGTTGATGAAATGGGATTGGTCGTAATAGCCGCAGTCGTAGGCGATATCGGTGAGCGATTTGGCGGAGCCGTATTCCTTGAGGGCAGCCTGAAAGCGAATGATACGTGTAAAAAGTTTTGGAGAGAAGCCGGCGAACTCTTTGAACTTGCGTTCAAACTGGCGGTGAGAAAAGAAATAGCGGCTTGAAAGATCGGTTACGCTGGTCAGCCCTCGAGTCTGGACGATGTGGGCAATGGATGAAAACACGCGAGGTTCTTCCCGGTGATCTTGCACCAGCCGCGATTCGAGGAAAGTCGACAATATTGCGACTCGTTCCGTTACATCGGGTGCGGTCAGCATTCTTTCCTCAAGTTCGCGGCCCTCGATACCCAAGACAGAAGAGAAATCGACCATCTGATCCGTAAAATCGGTGGACGGCAGCGAGAATAATTTCGGAAGTGCGTACGGATAAAGATAGCAGCCGAAAATCCCGAAATCTTCGTCAATTATCGACCGCGAAAACGTCCGCGTTTGGGCATGAATACCGGCGGCAAAACTCTTTTCCGCCGTGCCGTTCACCAGCAGATCGTAAACGCCTTTATAATGAAATATCAGTTCTGAGCAGCCATCGGCGTAGCCGCGGTAGATGTATGGTTCGGCCTTCGACGCTTCGCCTTCGTAAACCCAGAAACACCGTACATAAGGTGCGAGCGTCGGGGGCGGTGCTATTGTAAAATACTTCATCTCGCGGCCTTAGTCCTTCCAGCCCCATGGTGGTACGGGAGCTTTGACCTCTTTTTTCAAGTCGAATTTAACGCTGAACAGCCGGTCCGAACCGAGCCGCCGAAGATTATATGTAAAATATTCACCCGGTACGAGATCGATCCACCAAATATTCGCTGCAGCCGAAGGAGCATTGCCCACCGGTGCCGCGACCACCTTTACCGTCTCCTCATCCGCCGGAAAAAACTGCCGCGTCGCCATTCCAGTATTCGTGGACAAGCCACCGTACATCGTCACTTTATCGGGCTTCCCGTCCTCATGCCGGTGATCGTGCTTTAGCTCGATTCGGCTCCCTTTCCTTGTCAAAACCCAGGTCCGCGAACGGTCGTCACCGACAAAGAACGGTATGCGGATACGGTCCTTCTCGCACGACCGTACATGCATCACCAAAGCTTTGTTCGCAAAATCAGGGCTGTTCGACGTATCTGCATCTATCCTTCCGGCAAACGCCTTGCCGCAAAGCGATTCGAGCTGTTTCCAAAAAACACTGTTCGCCGGTTCGGTTTGCGCGAATACGTGACCGGCAGTGAAAAAGAAAAGGCAAAATAAAACGAGTTTTTGACGCATAAGCCTAATAAAATTAACAGTTTGCGATATTCACTAAATGTTTACCTTGTCCCATGTCCCACTGTCCCAGAACTTTTTTCGTAGTTAGATTTTCAATTTTGTAAGATCACTGTCTCATTCGCGAAAGCTATCGCCTCGAAATTATATATGCTGTACCAGCGATAGTCAATCATTTTATCTATGCAACGTAATGTCGTAATTATTATTCAATATGGGAGAATCTCCACCTTCTGGATCTGGCCGTTTTTGATCCTGACCACCCAGATCGCTCCGTATTCCGAATCGTCCAGATTCCTGAACAGTTCCTTTTTCGTCATCAGGTTCGCCAAGCCTGGGATCGTATTCGAATGCCCGGCGACGACAAACCGCTTCGTTTTGCTCCGCATCATCTCGTCAAAAAGCTTCTGCGGATTCTTCGCGTCATAGATCTGCACCTGCTTCTTCCGCTTACCGGCAAAAGGTGCCAAAGTGTCCCGCGTACGCTTAAAATCCGTCGAATAAAAAGCCCCGGGCTTGTACTTCCCGATAGTTTCCACGAGCCGCAACGCCCTCTCCCGCCCCGCCGCCGAAAGCTCCGGATCAGCACTCGTCGCATCCGCCTTTTCAGCATGGCGAACTAATAGAATGGTTTTCTTACTCTGTGCGGCAAGACTGCCAGCCAAGCATAAAAAGGTTATACAACAAAGGATTATTCGCGATACTTTCATAATTTTCCAAGTTCCGGGAATTCTCACGTTGGCTTAGTAAGCCTGCTCTATTCCATAGAGATGTTTAACGGCGGGTATTTTATCACACCGTTATGGGTTTTAGAGGAACATTTTTCCCGGATTCAGGATGCCGTTTGGGTCGAAGACTTTTTTTATGCCTTTCATTATTTCGAGGGTCGGTTTGTCGATGGCGTAGTCCATGTATTGGGCTTTGACGTAGCCGATGCCGTGTTCGCCGGAGATGGTGCCGCCTAGTTCGACGGAGAGTTGGAAAGTCTCGGCGACGCATTTGCGGGCGCGTTCTATTTCTTCGGGATTGTCGCGGTCGACGACGAAATTTACGTGGATATTGCCGTCGCCGGCGTGGCCGAAATTGGCGACGAAGGTGTTGTGTTTTTTGCCGATCTGCTCGATGCGGGCGACGAGCTCGGGGACTTTCGAACGCGGGACGACGACGTCTTCATTGATCTTGAGAGTGCCGTATTTCATCAGGCTGGGCGAGATCGCCCGGCGGACATCCCAGAGCTTGTCTTCTTCCTCTTTATTTTTCGCCCGCAAAATGTCGAAGCCGCCGTTTTCGGCCATGATGCGTTCGATAGTTTGGGCGTTCTTTTCAACCTCGTCGCGTGAGCCATCGACAGCGACGAGCAGAATCGCTTCGGCGTCCTTCGAAAGGCCAAACGCGAAATTTTCCTCGACGGCGGCGACGCAGAATTTGTCGATCACTTCCATCGCCATCGGCAACAGGCCTTCGGGCGTGAATTTGGTTAGGACTTTGCACGCGGCTTCCATCGAGTGGAAATTTGCTCGCACGGTCGAGGTCGCTTCCGGCGTCGGCAGCAGTTTCAGCGTTGCTTCGGTGATTATTCCAAGCATTCCTTCGGAGCCGCACATCAAGCCGGTGAGGTCGAAACCGACGACGTTTTTTACCGTTTTGCCGCCAGTTCTGATTACTTCGCCCGTAGCCGTAACGACTTCGAGCCCAAGCACATAATGCTTCGTCACTCCGTATTTTGGTGTACGCATTCCGCCCGCATTTTCGGCTATATTCCCGCCGATAAAAGAGTCTTTGTAGCTCGCCGGATCGGGTGGAAATATCAGCCCGTGTTTCTCGACCGCCTGTTGTAGCTCGTATGTAGTCAGCCCAGGCTGACATACCGCGTAAAGATCATCGACA
>JACMMN010000014.1 GCA_014379075.1 Pyrinomonadaceae bacterium
AACGTCTTTTAGCTGCCCGAGCCAACGACGGTTGGAACGTCACGCCGCCGCCATACGTTCTGCCGACGACGCCCGGCAACTGGCAGCCGACTCCTAACGCACCGGCCGGATTTACGCAGTTTCCCGCAGTTCGTCCGTTTGCGACGACATCCGGCACCCAATTCGCGCCGAACGCTCCGCCATCGCTGACAAGCGTTGAATACTCCACTAGTTTTAACGAATTGAAGGAGATCGGTTCTGCGACCAGTACGACACGCACCGCCGATCAAACGCGAGTTGCTCAGCTTTGGGCAAACGTCAACACTTCGACGACGGTGTTTTTTGTCTGGAACAATGTGGCCCGAAACGTCGCTGTCGCCCGCAACAATGATACGGCCGAGAATGCCCGTCTCTTTGCGTTGATGAACATCGCATTTCACGACGCGCTGCAGACAACGATGGCGAGCAAATTCGTTCACGGCCTGTGGCGGCCTGTGACGGCGATTCGCCGCGCAGACGAAGATGGCAATCCAAACACGGAACCGGATGCGAATTGGATACCGTTGCTTGGCAATCCGCCTTACCCGACCTACGCCGGAAACCACGCTGCGATCGGAACCTCACAGGCTACAATTCTTGCCTTGTTTTTCGGGCGCGACGATATCCCGTTTCAGCACACGTGGGAAGGAGTGGGCGGAGCGACACGCTCGTACGCCGGATTTAACGCGATGGCAGATGAAGAGGAACGAAGCCGAGTGTATGGCGGGATCCATTTCACGTTCGACCAGACCGCCGGCCAATCAGCCGGACGCAATGTCGCCAATTACGTTTTTCTCAATTTCATGAAACCGAGATGCGAAAGCAAATGAGGGCACGACGAGTTTGAGAAAGAAGTAATTGTGAAAAGCAGATGAGGGCCTAACGGACCAAATAGAAAGGAGGAGCAAGATGAGCACTAGTCTATTAGAAAAAGGGTATTCGAAGAATCCCCTCAGTGGAGACTTGCTAGCGAACGGCGATAAGTTGGCAGAGTGGGTTCTGCTTGAGATCCCTAGTTCCAAGAGAATTCCCTTTAAGTATACGGAAGGTTTGTTGAAGGTGTTCAGGCGCCACCGCGTGCCGATTAAAATCTGTCAAGCCGCCTTCTTTCAACTACAGTTGAGGGGAGTTAATTTCGACTGGCCCCCAGTAAATACACTTGGGATGTACGGAGATAGGCACGTGGTTGGTCCCCCGCCGGCACCCCATCCACCTATCGGTGATGGCCCGCATAATTTTAAAGGTCTCGGCAGTGGGGAAAGAGCCCAAATTGACGGTCACACACTCAAAGAACTCGATCACCGCTACGTGGTGGCGATCAATTCTAATAATGAGGCGGAAGCCATAGCGATTTTCTTGAAGGCGCTGGCACTGATCTGGGAATTGGCAAAAGCTCACGGCGAGGCGTTGCAAACGGGGCGCAATGAAGCGGTGGTGGAGTTTTACGAATTCAATGCGGCAGTCGACGGGGCCCTGAACCCGGGGATGCTGCGAACTAACATTAGGTACATGTCGCGGGAAGAATTCAGGGCATTGAAGAACGCCCCAACGCCGGATTTCTTTCGCACTGCTACGATCCGGATCGCTCAGCGTATAACGACGAGGACATTGCCAGCGTCACGGCGGGCGGGGAAGTAGTGTGATCATGGTCGCACGTACTGAGGCAAGGTTTAGAAATGGCACAAACTGGATTACGTCCATTTCATCGGGATTATGCAGATCACAGTAAATATCTCGAACACCGTCAGCGTGGGCGGAGCGTCAATACATTGGCGTGAGCCCTGCAATCCGTCGCCAGTCTCAGGAAACTATTCAGAAGGAGTTCAAGATGAAAATCATTTTCTTTATTTTCGCTTTAGTTTTGATCTCAATGTCGGCATTTGCTCAAACGCAACAAACGAAATCGGAATCACAAATTAAAACGGTAGACTTGCAGCCGCCGTTGGGTTGGCGGAAGACGGGTTCTCATCGGCCGGATTACGATTTCCAACTTGATTCGATCGTGAAGCGAAGCGGCAAAGCCAGCGGCATTCTGAGATCGAGGTCTACGGCCACAAACGAGAGTCATGCCGCGATGGTCCAAGGCGTCAAGCCCGGGAATTACCGCGGCAAGAGGATTCGGATATCCGGCTATCTTAAAACCGAGAACGTATCGAACTACTCCGGTTTTTGGTTGAGGATCGACGATGCAGACGATGAATTCTTCCCTTTAGCCTTCGACGGCATGAAAGACCGCATCATCAAGGGCACGAATGACTGGAAGAAATACGAGGTTATTTTGGACGTTCCCGACAGAGCGGGGCTGATCTTCTTCGGCGTTAATCTGGTCGGAAGCGGCCAGGTGTGGGCAGACGACCTGCAGCTTGAAATTGTTGGCAACGACATTGCCTCTACCGGCCTTCCGACCACGCCGGAGATGGCGACGATACTAAAAGAGGATAAGGAAACTATGCGCAAGGACCCCAAAGCATATGACCAATACCGCCAGAACTATTCCAAACTGAGAAACGAGAGCCCGATGCAGCCGGTTAATTTAGATTTTGAGAATGGGAAACAAGCTTCGGACAAAAAGAACGAATAAGGAGGACAAAATGAAAGGGATGATCATACTTAGAGGAATGCTGAGCTCACTAACGGCAATCGCAATTCTATTTTTATTGGCGGCGGACGGTTCCGCTCAGTTCAACATCAAGCTGCCGAAAATCCCCAAAGTGGAAAAAACGGCGGAGGAAACGAAAACGGATGTCAGCCAACCGCCCGCTGACGTGACGAGCTCGCAGACGAGAGCCGCCTCGAATTCCACGAAACAAAGTTCTGACAAGCCATACGGCATGGTCGAGTGGCCCGACCGGCCGCAGATGGTGTGGGATACGCTTTACATCCAAACGGAAAACTCGAGGAATTACTGGAAGATGCAGAATCAAAAACCTACCAGTTGGGTGCCGAAGATTCGCTTCAGCATGGATTACAACCCCGACAAGTTTTCGCCCGATTATGTCGCGGAGTATTTTAATCCGGATGGCTCACTCTGGTTTAGCGAGCACTTGAGGAATGCCGGTTCGGGAGCTCTAAAACAGATCGGCTTTGAAAGCAATAGTGAAGTCACGAACGAAATGCGCGATACGAGATCGACGATTGCTACAGGGGTTTATGGATTCAAGCTCAGCGAGAAAAATACAAAGCAGACTCTTTTTCAGGGAAAGTTCAGGATCGGCAAATTTCCTTTGCCCGGCAATGACAAGAACGTCGTCGAGTTCTTTGTGGATCACGACTGGGTAATGCCAGTCGGTTTTATCTCATTTCACTTCAGTGAATTTCTGCGGCCTAACGCGCTCGGCGGATTTCCGCTGGAATTCAACATGTGGTTCAAGAAATACCTCGCCCCTAACAACCATGGTATGGAAGCGCAGTTGTTCTACAACGGGAAGCAGATCGGCACGACGGCGGATTACCACAGCGGTTTCCAGCCTGAGGAAGAGCGCTCCAGCAGCCAGGGGCATATTTATTCGCCAGATCTGCATAATTGGAGGTTGTGGAAAATGATATGGCAAAACGTGATCGTCGATAACAACGGCACATACAATCGCGAGGTGCGCAACAGATCCTTTCTCATAGACAAAAATCCGGGTGAGTATACGGTAAAAGTGTTTCAAAAGGGTGGCCAGATCCGTGAGGCGAAGTTTACCGTCGGAAGCGACGGCCGGATAGCCGACCCATTCTCCAAACAGGCCTATCTTACTTATCACAAGGTAATCGTTCCCATAACGGTCATCGGCCCGGCTGAAAAATACAATGTCAACGCCTGGAAGACCGAGGCTTTTTACGGTAATCCACTAACTGGTTTTGCGATGCCGTAATCATGAAACAACATATCTGTTTCGCGGGAGAGCAGATCATCGCGTCCTAACTGTTGTCCAGGGAGCGATCTGGATCGGAAATCCGACATAGACTTTACGTACGGGGATCTAAGTTGCAAAAGGATCGCCGTGTTGGTTGAGTTTGACATCGCGCAAAAATTAGCCATCCACACCTAGCGGCGCTTTATAATTTGGAGGACCCGGACTTGGCATTAGCGCTCAAACAACACTACAATAAAACCCAAAAAATGCCGATCCTTCATCCAATCCGAATCCTTTCCGTTGAAGACCACCCGGTTTTTCGCGAAGGCCTGGGCACCATCATCGGTTCGCAGCCGGATATGCTTTTGGTAGCGCAGGCAGGTAACGCGCTCGAGGCAATAGACGAATTTCGCCGTCATCGGCCGGACGTCACACTGATGGACCTTCGCCTTCCCGGTTCCAATGGCACAGACACTTTGATCGCCATTCGAGGAGAATTTCCCCGGGCCCGCATTATTATACTGACAACCTCGGACAGCGAGGGCGAGATCAAGCGCGCCCTGCAGGCAGGCGCCGCGGCATACATTCTCAAAAGCATGCCGAAGAATGAATTGCTCGCCGTGATCCGGGCCGTTCACTCAGGCCATCGCAAGGTTCCACCGGATGTTGCGGCCCGTATCGCCGAACATCTCGGCGAAGAAGATCTCACCAATCGTGAATTGGAGGTGCTCCGCCTCATCCGTGACGGTTTTCGCAATAAGCAGATTGCCAGCGAATTGGCGATCGCGGAAACAACCGTCAATTTCCATATAAAGAATCTGGTCGACAAACTCGGGGCGAATGACCGGACGCACGCGGTAACCATCGCGCTTCGGCGGGGAATGCTTCAGATCTAGTATGAAGCACAGGACTGTAGATAACTATAGGTTTGTAACTGGATAGTTTGAGGTTCCCGCAGCGTCCTGATCCTCCTATCATAGATAGATTTCGAAAGCGTCCGAGTCTGCCTGATAGTTTCTAAAGTACTCATGAATTTTCCGAAAAGAGAAATGGGGCACTGTTTGTCGAAGGCTCTTTTCGTGCATATCTGCGGAATCCTCCTATGCATTCCAACCTTTGGGCTGGATCGTGATCGAGCGATCACCCAATTTCACCATACGGCGTGGACCGCCAAAGACGGAGCTCCGAGCCAGACCTCTGCACTCGCCCAAACCGAGGACGGTTATTTATGGATCGGTTCGGAGCGAGGCCTGTTTCGGTTCGACGGAGAACAGTTCGAGATATACGCCCCGCCTGATGGAGGGGAATTGCCTTCGCAAAATATCACGTCGCTGATGGCAACGCCCGACGGGGGACTGTGGATCTCGTTCGCGCCTACCGGCATTGGCTTTTTGAAAGACGGAGCCATCGTTATATTTAGCCAACACGAGGAAGTGTATTGCTTCGCACGCGACTTCGACGGGCGCATCTGGGCAGGAACTCAGACCGGTTTGATCGTATTTGACGGATCCCAATGGCATGGGATCGGAACGGCCCGCAATTATACAGACCATCGGGTATGGAGCATGTTCGTGGATCGGAACGGAACTCTTTGGGTGGCTGCCGATGACACGATAGTCTTTTTGGAAAAAGGTTCGGAATTGTTTCAGAAAACAGGTGTTCGCACGGGTGGTGTTCCGGATATAGAGCAGTCAGATGACGGCCGGCTCTGGATCACGGAATACTCGAAATCCCTACGGCCGCTCAGCCTTCCCGATGGAGACTCAGCATCGGATGATCCCGAGATCAGTGTCCCGGCAATTAAGTTTCTCTTCGACCGCGAGGGCAGTTTGTGGCTAACGGTCAAAGGCGAGGGAATACGGCGGGTGAGGTTTCCCGAACGTCTCGGCAGCCGCAAGATCGATGCCGCCAACACCGAGATGGAATCATTTAAGGAGCAGGATGGCTTGACGGATAATACGGCTACCAATTTGCTGGAAGACCGTGAAGGAAATATATGGGTCAGCACGAACAAGGGATTGGAACGTTTTCGGCACAGCCACCTGGTACCGGTAGCTCTGCCTACGGGCTATCGAGATTTGACTTTACGGCCAGGCCAAAACGGAACCGTCTGGGCTGGCAGCGCAGCCTTAAAGCCCGTATTGCTCATAAGCGTTGAAAATATACTTTCTAAAAGCAGCCCGATCGAGATTGCCAGCGTTAATAGCGGTGCAGGTGATGTTGTCTGGTGGGGCGGTCATGGCGGAATCTGGCGGCAACGCAATGAGCAATTCGACTTCTTTCCCCAACCGAAGGGGTTGACATTCAATGATCTGGATTGGATGTGGGAGGTTATGCCCAATAGCAGCGGCAATGGGTTGTGGGTGGGACTGGGAGACGTTGGGCTGATAAGTTTTAAGAATGAGATATGGACAGATCACGCAAAGCCATCCGGTCTTTTCGAACGTGTTCCCAGCGCCTCGTTTCAGGATTCCGGCGGGCGCATCTGGCTTGGCTACACCGGAAATCGAATCATTATGGTGGATGGCGATCGCATTCAGCATTACACGAGTGATGACGGAATTGACATCGGAAGGATCAGGGTGATTCGCGGGAGTGGATCTCGCTTCTGGTTTGGCGGCGACTTGGGTTTAACGCTTTTTGATAACGGACGTTTCGTTACTGTACGTACTTTAGGCGGCACTAAATTTGGCACGATCTCAGGGATCGTCGAGACGCCCGACGGAGCTTTATGGTTGAACGAGCTGCGCGGCGTGGTCCGCATTGCCCCGGAGGAGATACGGCAGGTTGCCGGGAATTCAGATCATCCGGTCTCTTACCAGGTCTTCGATTTCGCGGATGGACTGCCGGGCGGACCACAGATGAACTTCCGTTCTTCGACCGCGATCGCAGGGACTGACGGACGGCTCTGGTTTGCCACCGATAACGGGTTGGTATGGATCGACCCGGCACGAATCTCCAAAAACACGCTTCCGCCGCCTGTTCTCATTCGTTCGCTTTTTACGGATGAGATGAAGTATGACCCGGGAGTGCCATTCATGCTGCCGCCTGGAACGACAGCCTTTCGCATCGACTACACGGCACTAAGCCTTTCCATTCCGGAACGGGTGCGCTTTCGATACAAACTGGAGGGCACAGGCGAGGATTGGCAGGAAGCGGGTTCGCGCCGCCAGGCTGTCTACAACAATCTGGGTCAGGGAGAATATCGCTTTCACGTGATCGCGTCCAATAACGACGGTGTCTGGAATAACACCGGGGCAATACTTAATTTCAGTATCGCCCCGGCTTGGTACGAGACGGGTTTGTTCCGTTTCGTTGTATTTATTACGCTTGTCCTGATCGTATTGGTGCTTTACCGCTTGCGGGTACGGCAGATTGCCGGAGCAATTAACGCCCGTTTCGACGAGCGTTTGGCTGAACGAACCCGATTGGCACAAGAACTCCACGATACATTTCTACAGACGATTCAGGGCAGCAAGATGGTTGCCGACGACGCGCTGGAGCAAAACGGCGATCCCGTTCGTCTGCGCCGCGCCATGGAGCAGTTATCGACCTGGCTCGGACAGGCGGTGGACGAAGGCAGGGCCGCCCTCAATTCTCTGCGTACATCGACCACCGAGACCAACGACCTCGCCGAAGCACTGCAGCGGGCGACCGATACGTGCGTAGTTCAGGGTTCAATGGTGCCCGCATTTTCCGTCGTTGGTGAATCTAGAGACATGCACCCGATAGTCCGCGATGAGATCTACCGCATCGGGTATGAGGCTATCCGAAACGCCTGTGCACATTCCGAAGCGAGCCGGATGGAAGTTGAGCTTACCTACGACCACGACCTGATTGTTCGCGTGAAGGACAACGGCAAAGGCATCGATCCGGTCATTGCCTCAGACGGAAAGGAAGGACACTTCGGAATAAAAGGAATGCGTGAGCGTGCCACTCGCATCGGAGC
Source organism: Pyrinomonadaceae bacterium (assembly GCA_014379075.1). Classification (GTDB taxonomy): domain Bacteria; phylum Acidobacteriota; class Blastocatellia; order Pyrinomonadales; family Pyrinomonadaceae; genus OLB17. Next base: position 7,807 of record JACMMN010000014.1, read on the forward strand.
CAAATTCATTCTCGAATCTTCCGCATCCTCCGGAACCGAGATCACCCTGATCGTTCCCGGAGAAATCGCGTTCCGAACATCGATCCACTCGACCGAGTCGTGAGCGACTCCTCGGCCACATTCTTGCCATCAACTTACCGCAAAAAGCAATCACTAGTTACGTCCCAAGCCTCCCAAACGTCCGAATCCGACTGGCGGTCTTATTTTTCGCGTAGACTACCTGAAGAAAAATATAGGCTAAACCCTCTAGTTCATGGTGTGTTCCTCAGATTCATAGCCCATTACTCTTGATTGCACGACGAAACGAAAGTATGAACCAGAAAGCTAAGTCAAAGGCCTGCTTAGACCTCCGGTAGTCGCATCCATTCGCGAGCAATCTGGCCTTAACTTGCTCGCTGTCGCCGGCCATGCTTAGAAAAGTGTCCGGCCGGTCCAGAAGGAGAGTAAAATGACACAGACACGAACAGCTATTGACCAAGAGGCAATCCGTCCATTTCAAGTGGGTTTTCCAGAATCTGAGATTGTCGATCTTAAAAGGCGTGTACAAGCGACGCGCTTTCCCGACAAGGAAACTGTAGATGATATATCGCAGGGTCCTCAGTTAGTTACGATGAACGCGCTCGCCGAATACTGGGCCACAGGCTATGACTGGAGCAAGTGCGAAGCGACACTCAAAGATCTGCCGAACTTCATTACCGAGATCGACGGACTGGACATTCACTTCATTCACGTTCGTTCAAAGTATGAGAATGCTTTACCGATCATCATTACGCACGGATGGCCCGGCTCGGTTATCGAGCAGCTAAAGCTAGTCGGACCGCTGACGGATCCAACGGCATTTGGCGGGACTGCCGAAGAAGCCTTCGACGTTGTAATTCCGTCAATGCCCGGCTACGGATTCTCAGGTAAACCCACAGAACAGGGCTGGGGTCCCGATCACATCGCACGCGCCAATGCGGAGTTGATGAAACGCCTAGGCTACGACCGCTATGTCGCGTCGGGCGGCGATTGGGGCGGGCAGATCACAGATCTCATGGGAGCACAGGAGGCGGAAGGATTGATAGCCATCCACACCAACTTCCCAGGTGCTGTTCGATCGGATGTCGCAGCGGCGGTCCAGTCGGGTGCTCCGCCCCCGGCCGGTCTAGATGACGAAGAGACACGCCTATACGACAAACTGAAGGAATTCTTCGCGACGGATGTGTTCTACGCATACGAGATGGGCACCCACCCGCAGGCACTGTACGGCATTGCGGACTCACCTATTGGCCTCGCCGCCTGGATACTCGATCACGACGCAACCAGTTTGGCGCTGATCTCACGTGTTTTTGCTGGACAGACTGAAGGACTTACCCGCGATGACATCCTCGACAATATTACACTGTACTGGCTGACCAACACCGGGGTTTCATCGGGACGTCTCTATCGGGAAAATAAGTTTGGCTTTTTCGACCAAAAGGGCGTCAAGATCCCAGTAGCAGTCAGTATTTTTCCTGACGAGCTATATGAGGCACCGCGGAGCTGGGCCGAAGCAGCTTATCCAAAACTTTTCCATTACAACAAGCTACCGAAGGGAGGGCACTTCGCGGCCTGGGAACAGCCGGAACTCCTAGTGTCAGAGTTACGCACTGCTTTCAAAACAATGCGGTAATTGGACGGTGTGAGGGTACTAGCGGACCTGCGAGTACTCTCACACCAACCCGCACGAGGCAACAATCTCAATAAATAAGAGACAAAACTCGACATCTCCAATACCCCGCTAACCACAATTCCTTCGTCCAACCTGCAGAAAACTCTAGGCTAAATTCTAAAGTTTCCGGGGTGTTGCCCGGTTTCAGCGTCCGCTAATCTAGTTTGCACGACATTGACGAAATTACGGACTTGCATTCAGCCAGAACAAATAATTGCGCGCGAATGCGCGACTAAGAAGGAGATATATCTAATGAGCACGATAACCACTAAAGACGGTATGAGTATGTACTACAAGGATTGGGGCAGCGGACAGCCGGTTGTCTTCAGTCATGGATGGCCGCTTTCGGCCGACGCCTTTGAGGATCAGATGTTCTTTCTCGCTTCGAATGGCTATCGCTGCGTCGCGGTCGACCGAAGGGGCCATGGACGCTCTGACCAGACATGGGACGGCAATGATATGGACACCTACGCCGACGATCTGGCCGAACTTATCGAAAAGCTCAACCTTCGCGACACGATCCAGATCGGTCATTCTACCGGAGGCGGCGTGGTCGCTCGCTACATCGGGCGTTACGGCACCGAGCGTGTCGCTAAGGCAGTTCTTATCAGCGCTGTTCCGCCCCTGATAGTAAAGACCGAGAACAATCCCGGCGGCCTGCCGATCGAGGCTTTGGACGGGTTACGGGCAAGCGTTCAAGCTGACCGGTACCAATTCTGGAAGGATTTCGGCAGTCTCTTCTACGGCGCGAACCGGCCGGGTACGATGTTATCCGAAGGCTTGGCCGACTCGTTCTCACGCCAGTGCAGTATGACCGGCTTTCCAGCCAGCTACTTCGGAATCAAGGCGTTTTCCCAGACCGACTTCACCGAAGACCTGAAGAAATTCGACGTCCCGACGCTGATCATGCACGGCGACGACGATCAGATCGTTCCGATAGCCGATTCGGCGATGCTTTCGTCAAAGATCGTTAAGGACGCTTTGCTTAAGGTCTATCCGGGCCTTCCTCATGGCATGTGCCAAACGCATAAGGACGTAATCAACGCCGATCTGCTTGCGTTTGTTCGAGGGATCGAGCTGGCATCGACGAAAGCGGCGTAAATCGAAAGCCGCAGCGAATCGTGCAGTTAAACCGTGCGGCCCCGTCTGCGGCCGCCAAGCGTCGGGGAATGTTTGGATTTGGGCGATCTAGTTCTTTTTTGAAGCCCTGTCTCCGAACAGTTCCAGAATGGCAAAGGAGTGAGAACCAATGAACAGACCTCGTATCTTTCTCGGATCCTCAGGCAAGCAGGCGGAGCTGCTCCAGTCACTTGCACGGGGCCTCGACGATGTCGCACAGGTAGAACCCTGGACTACCGTCTTCAATCCCGGAGTATCCACACTGGAAAGGCTTGTCGAGCTGACGCGTGAAGTCGATTTCGCGGCGTTCGTTTTTGCCGAGGACGATTGGACGACAGTGGGAACCCCGGCACCGGATTTAGCCCAGGCTTCTCCGCGCGACAACGTAGTTTTCGAGGCGGGGCTCTTTGGCGGAGCCCTCGGCATGCGGCGAACCTTCATCCTGCACGCCAATGGCTCGAAGCTTCCCACCGACCTTCTCGGCCTCACATGCGTCCGGTACGACGGTTCGACCGCCGATGCCGAAATGGAAGTCATCTGCCAGAAGCTTCGCAAAGCGATCGAGAACGAAGGCCGAGCGGCCCGCATCGAAGGCCAGTGGTGGCAATTCTCATTAACAGAGCGGACCGATAAGGAGCCTTCGGCACTCAGCCTGCTGAAGATCTCTCGGGACCGTACCGGTGCGATGGAGCTGACCGGCCGGGCGTGGCAGGAGGACGGCGGCCTCTCGGCAAGATACTGGAGCGAAGCAGTCAAAGAGAAACCGGACTCCTCCGGAGTCTTTTACTACTGGAACGGGGAACGGCCCCTGCACCCGAATGCTCCGCAGCTGTGGGGGACCGCCGAGATCAGGCTGGAGTCCGCGGATCGGGCATCAGGTTACTTCATAACCCGTTCGGACACGGGTTATAAAGTAAACGCGCGCACCTCAGGTATCTACCTGCGTGCAGACCCGAAAGACACTGCGGTAATGGAAGGACTCGATGATCACAAACGCGTGGCACTCATAGCCGACCGGTTAATCCATTGGAAGTCGATCAAGAGCGCCTGAGGCCTCAGTTAGACCGGAAGAAAGAGTGAACTTGGTCCAGACGGCGAATAAAGGAGGAAATATGGTAACGAATAGCGAAGGAACCGTGCTCGTTCTGGAACACATCGTTAAGCGAGGACGAGAGAAACGATATGAAAAATGGCTTACCGATATATCGGCAGTACTGAAAGCCGCTCCAGGTTTTATCGGCAGGGAAGTGTTTCCACCAAGTCTCCCTGACCGGCCTTATATAATAGTAATTCGATTCGAAACCGGTTCCGCATTGCGGGAATGGCTCGATTCCGCAGAACATATAGCTCTTCGATTCGAGTCGCGGGATATGCTTGACCAAAGCGACCGGCCGTCAGTTGCATCCGGATTCGATCTTTGGCTCGCCCCTGAGCCAAATCCTAAAAGGTATAAACTTTTGCTAATAACGGTCGCCGCGATCTTTCTATTAAGTCTGCTTATGCCGCGGGTACTCGAGCAGCTTTTCGATACTATGGCTCCTAACTTAAAAAACTCTACGGCAAGCGGACTTATCCAAACGGCCATCATTGTTGCACTAATGAGCTATGCCGTCATGCCGCATTTGACACATTGGCTTCGCAGGTGGCTATTGCCGACGGCCGTGAAAAAAAAGAAGGTCCAATCAATAAAATAAAGCACAATCGTCATCCATGGCGTGGATGGTGTGCGGCCGACGGCGCGATTTTCTTATCGGAAACGCGATCGTCGGCCGTCTGCGTTGGCGTGACGCCCACATCGAATCGCCAAATCACTTCGCCCCTCACCTCACCTCACAGTTCCCCTGGCTCTTTTATTGAGACTCATTCCGCAAACCTGCAGAAAAATCTAGGCTAAATTCTAAAGTTCCTGATGTGTCGCCCGGTTTCAAACGCCGTTAATCTCAATGTATCGAAGTACGAGAAGATAAACGATGAAATCTAAAGATCTTTCAGCTCTCGTGACGGGAGCGACCTTAACCTAGAGGAGAAAATGAAGTGAAATCGCTTACTAAAAAATTTACCGCAATCGCGGCGTGGATCGTGCTTACAAACGGAGCTTTCGCCCAGAGTTCCGTTGTTTCAATCGAGAACGAGCCTGCTCCGAGGCTGACCGTCAAGCCGCCGCTACCCGGTCCGCTGGCTAAGAACGTCGTATTCATTCCATATCAGGTAGAGAATTTACGCATATTGCCGCTGGGCGGAGAGGCTGCGTCCAATGTGTCACCGCGAGTCGGGCATTTACACATCACCGTGGACGATCTGCCATGGTTCTTTGCGGACTATGGCCAGAGCAACACCATCATTATAGGCGGCTTGCCGCGTGGCGAGCACAAGGTGCTGATCGAGGTGGTGGACCCTGAAGGAAACGTGTACTCCGGGCAAACCGTAACATTCAATTCGCCGGGCAAGGCCGTTCGGCCATAAGGCTCGCAGGCAATTTTGGGAAGGCTTCGCTGAGACGAACATTGAGGCCACAAATAAATAGATTCAATTAGGGAGATATGCAATGAGACGATTTGACCTAACACGCAGCAACATGAAAACCGCAGTTGGCAGATGCGGCTTCCTCAACGTCCTCTTATACGCCATTTTCGGCATCATTTTATTACCAGCAGCAGGCCACGCTCAGACCGCGGCCAAACAAAAGGAGACCACCATGACACAAGTTAAACCATCAGCCAGCGCCATCCCGGCAGACGGGCAGGCGATCCGGCCATTTCGCGTGAATATTCCAGAATCGGAACTTTCCGACCTACGAAAACGAATAAAAGCAGCAAGGTGGCCAAGCCGCGAACTTGTCCCGGACGGCACTCAGGGTGTTCAGCTGGCGACGATGCAAAAACTCGCGGGATTTTGGCAGAAGGATTACGACTGGCGCAAAATCGAAGGCAGGCTGAACGCTCTGCCGCAATTCATGACCACCATAGATGGCGTCGATATCCACTTCATCCACGTTCGATCCAAACACCCGAACGCTTTACCGCTGATAATCACGCACGGATGGCCGGGTTCGATCATTGAGGAGCTGAAGGTGATCGATCCGCTAACGAATCCGACCGCGCATGGCGGAAGTGCTTCCGATGCGTTCGATATCGTAATTCCGTCAATGCCGGGTTACGGCTTTTCGGGAACTCCGAATGAACTAGGTTGGGATCCGGTCCGTATCGCTCGTGCCTGGGAAGTGCTGATGAAACGCCTTGGTTATTCGAAATTTGTCGCATCGGGCGGCGATTGGGGTGATCCGATAACGGAGCAGCTCGCCGTACTTTATCCTTCACAGGTCCTCGGCATCCACCTCAATATGCCCGCCGCCGTACCGCCGGAGATCTTCAAGGCGCTCCAGGGCGGCGACCCGCCGGCATCGCTGACGGCAGATGAGAAAAAGGCGTTCGATCAGCTCGACTTCTTTTTCAAGAACGGTCTTTCTTATGCGCAGGAAATGAGCAAACGGCCGCAAACATTGTATGCGATCGACGATTCACCGATCGGCCTCGCGGCGTGGATACTCGATCATGACGCTCGCAGCTACGAACTAATTGCACGGGTCTTTGACGGTAAGACGGAAGGCCTCACGAGGGACGACATTCTCGACAACATTACGCTCTACTGGCTGACGAAAACGGGCGTTTCTTCGGCCCGCCTGTACTGGGAAAACAAGCTTCCATTTTTTGTCCCGCAAGGCGTCACCATTCCAGTTGCCGTGAGCGCGTTTCCGGACGAACTCTATCAGGCCCCGAAGAGCTGGGCGGAGAGGGCGTTTCCTAAGCTGATTCACTACAATCGACTCCCCAAAGGCGGGCACTTTGCATCCTGGGAGCAGCCCGAGCTTTTTACTGAGGAGATCCGGGCGGCTTTCAAAACATTTCGTTAGTCGCGCACGGCGTGGTAGTACGGGCGAGGCCCGCATGTGCTCCCACCAGCCATGTATGAAATTGAGACTGATTTAAGGTATGCATTTACCCGCACATATTGAATTAAAAAAGGAGGTTCACATGAAAACGTTTCGAATTATCGCAATAGCAGTACTGATCGTTGGAGGCGGGTTGGCCCTGCACGCGGCGAAAGCTCAGCAGTCGGGAATCAAACGCACCGATCTCCAGCGGCAGGATCTGGGTGTTCCCGGACGCGAGGTCATACAAGCCCGGGTCGAACTTGGCCCGGGAGTGGCGTTCGGCAGACACTGGCACCCGGGCGAAGAGATAATTTACGTTATCGAAGGCTCGTTCGAGTACGAGGTGGAGGGCAAACCCCCGGTGACGCTGAAGGCTGGCGAAGTCTTGTTCATACCGGCCGGAACGGTCCATGCGGCGAAGAACGTCGGCGATGGTAAAGCGGCGGAACTCGCAACCTATGTCGTTGAAAAAGGAAAACCACTCCTTGTGATGGTTAAGTGAGTATCCAGTGCTCCGTCCAACGACGCGGGCAAAATTGCCATTCAAACGCAGCCTTCAAGGGCAATTCTTTCGAAACGGGCGTTATTAAAACCGGACATTTCAAACGAGGAGAACACACAATGACGAACACAATTACACAAATCGAAAAAATTCTTTACACAGCGAAAGCTCGCACGACCGGAGGCCGGGATGGAGGATCGTCGCGAACTTCCGACGGCCGCCTGGAAGTCAAACTTTCGGCTCCCGGCTCGAACGGGGAAGGCACCAACCCCGAACAGTTGTTCGCGGCAGGGTGGTCGGCATGCTTCCTTTCGGCGATCAAATTGGTGGCCGCTGGAATGAAGGTCAGGCTACCGGTCGACGCGGCAATCGATACCGAACTGGACTTGGGCACGACCAATGGCTCTTACCTGATTCAGGCCCGTCTCAATGTCAGTCTACCCGGCGTAGCCCCCGATATCGCACAGAAGATCGTGGACGAGGCACACCTCGAATGTCCGTACTCAAAGGCAACCCATGGCAACATCAACGTCGTGACCAAGGTCATCAATTCGGGAACCGTCGCGAGCGCCGCCTGATGCTCGACGAGAAGATCGAGCCTATGTTGAAAGGCATTGGGAGGAGAACACCATGTTTGAAAAAATAGATAATAGCCGTCGGCATTTTCTTGGGTGGGCCTCGGCGACCTTAGCGGGAGCCGGGCTTGCCTTCAGCAGCGATGCGAATTACAAGTCGGCAGCAACGGGATCGAATGAGCCGAAATTCCTTAAACCCTCGGGGAAATTCGAGCGGCTAAAACAGGTTGAGGCAGGCGTGTTAAACGTAAGCTACGCTGAGTCAGGTCCTAAAGGAGGGCCGCCTGTGATCCTCCTCCACGGATGGCCTTATGATATTCACGGTTTTGCTGAAGTCAGCGAAATTCTCGCATTAAAGGGCTATAGGGTGATCGTTCCTTATCTGAGAGGGTACGGGCCGACGCGATTCATCTCGAATGTTACGGCCAGAAACGGCCAACCGTCAGCGATCGCTCTGGACATCGTCTCTCTGATGGACGCACTCAAAATCGGGAAAGCAATAGTTGGCGGATGCGACTGGGGAGCGCGAACTGCGAACATAATCGCGGCCCTTTGGCCGGAACGATGCAAAGCCCAAGTGTCGGTGAGCGGTTACCTCATCGGCAGCCAAGCCGGAGGCAAGATTCCGCTCGCACCAAGCGCCGAACTTCAATGGTGGTACCAGTTCTACTTTGCGGCCGAACGCGGGAGAGCAGGCTACGAAAAGTACCGGCGCGAGTTTGCGAAACTGATCTGGCAGCTGGCTTCGCCCAAATGGAACTTCGACAATGCGACATTCGATCGGAGTGCGGCGGCCCTTGACAACCCGGACCACGTCAGCATCGTTATTCACAATTACCGTTGGAGGCTCGGCCTTGCCGAGGGTGAATCGAAATACGACGAATTCGAGCGGCGTCTCGCTAACCGCCCGAGGATCGCAGTACCTACGATAACCCTCGAAGGCGACGCTAACGGAGCACCGCACCCGGAGCCAGCGGCTTACGCGAACAAGTTTTCGGGCAAATATCAGCATCGGACCATTACAGGAGGTATCGGGCATAATCTGCCGCAGGAGGCTCCAAAAGAATTTGCCCAGGCAATAATCGATGTCGACCATTTTAATGAACGCTAAGATTTGTATGTTCTTCGACTCGTTTCCGATAGGAGCAAACTTCCACGTCGTGGGGTATCGCTTTACCTAAAAAAGATACTTGATGGTGTTGAGACCGATTCCTTATTGCCGACCAATACCATCGTTAAATAGCTTTGTGTATGTGCTGTGATGTAGTCAATTACGCCGCAATAAGTAAGGAGTTTCTATTATGAATGATCTTGAAAACGCGATCACCCGAACAGGGTCAGCATTGTATAAGGCAGATGGCGGCATCGACGCGACCGCAGCCGATTCAAGCCAGAACGACAGAGTTATTCCCGGTCTGGTGAAACTGGCTCTAGACGCCCACGGCGGATACGGCCGTTGGAAGCAGTTCAATAAGGTAACCGCTAAAGTCGTTTCAGGCGGATTTCTCTGGGGTATGAAAGGAATCGACATAGACGAAACGCCGCGCCGCATGACTTCCGCGTTCCGCAATCAATGGACCCGCACAGAACCTTTCGGCGAGGCGGAATGGCATATGATATACACGCCTGAGCGCGTCGTCATTGAATCTCAGACGGGCGAGATTGTTGCCGAGCAGCAAAACCCGCGCGACACGTTCGCCGGTCATGATTGGGAAACGCCCTGGACACCGCTGCAATTGGCCTACTTTAACGGCTACGCGATGTGGACCTATTACAATTTGCCGTTTCTTCTAGGGGAGCCCGGCTTCACATTTACCGAAATTCCGCCGATAGACCAGGATGGACTCTTGCTTAGCGGCCTGAAAGTGCGGTTTCCGCAGAACGTCCACTCGCATTCTCCAGAGCAAAACCTCTACTTCGAGGAGAACGGCCTGCTGCGTCGTCAGGACTATCAAGTCGATGTGGCAGGAGGAGCCAGTGCCGGCCATTTGATATCGGACTATATTGACGTTCAGGGTCTGAAGTTCCCGACAAGGCGCAGGGTCTTTATGCGAAACGCGAACGGATCTCTCCAGTACGACAAGATGCCGGTGTCTATCGATCTTGTTGATTTTGAGATCAGCTAGTTGGAAACGTTGATCAAGGAGAAACTCACCATGACTTCACATAATAAAGTCCCTGGGATTTTGAGAATCGGATCAATTCATTTTTCGCGGGCGGGAGTTACTTGGGCCTTAATTCTTTCCCTGATTGCTGCTGCACTCGGGAACGCATGTGGAGGATCAAGAGATCATATGGCTAAAGACGATGGCGTTGAGCGTAGCGGGTTGCCCGTAACGGATCAATTGCCGTACGAGGGTGAGGTGCCATCCTTCTCCGGCGCTACAGAATGGCTAAATTCGCCTCCTCTGCATGCGGCGGACTTGCGCGGAAAAGTCGTCCTCGTCCAATTTTGGACTTACACCTGTATCAACTGGCTCCGGACGGAACCTTACGTCCGAGCATGGGCCGAAAAATATAAGGATAAAGGACTGGTTGTGATCGGTGTACATACGCCTGAATTTGAATTCGAAAAGAATGTCGATAACGTTCGCCGAGAGGCCAAGGCCCTGCGGATCGATTATCCCATCGCGATCGACAGCGACTACGGGATATGGCGTGCTTTTAACAATCAATACTGGCCTGCCTTCTATTTTGTCGATGCGAAGGGGAATATTCGTCATCATCAATTCGGCGAGGGCGAATATGAACGATCGGAAAGGATAATTCAGCAATTGCTGACCGAGGCAGGTACCGGTGGGATGAGTCATGACGTGGTTTCGGTCAATGGACAAGGAGCCGAAGCTGCACCTGATTGGGAGAACCTGAGATCGCCTGAAAATTACGTCGGCTATGAGCGTACCGAGAGCTTTGTTTCTTCCGGTGGACCAGATCGGGACAAGCGGAGTATCTATGCTTTCCCCGCTCAGTTGAACCTGAATCAATGGGCACTTTCTGGTGAATGGACGGTCGCGAAGAGCTCAATTCTGCTACACAAAGCCAACGGGCGGATTGTGTACCGCTTTCACGCGCGCGACCTTCATCTAGTTATGGGACCGGCCGTAAAGGGGACTTCCGTACGATTTCGTGTGCTGATCAATGGACAGCCGCCGGGTGCAACTCGCGGAACTGACATTGACCACCAAGGCTTTGGCACCGCCACTGAACAGCGTCTTTATCAGTTGATCCGACAGACGCCGCCCATCGCTGACCAACAGTTCGAGATCGAGTTTATCGATCCTGGCGTCGAGGTTTTTGCCTTTACCTTCGGCTGAAACAACCTTCAACACTTCGCCAAAATGCCTCTCGCGAAGCCGTCATCGGTAATCCATGGAAGCTCTGGATTCAAGAACGGCAGTCGGCAGCAGTTGGTCAAAGATATGCGCCGTCAAATAAATAGTTAAGCGGCCGTTTCCGCGGCTTAACTATTTATTTGGGCCGAACTGTCAAATAAATCGTTTGTCCGCGACGGGAAATCAACAATAAAACCGGCTTATCACCCGCACTGCCCAAAGCGGACTGAACGGCATCGACCGAATTCACCGCCTGACGATTTATTTCCAGAATAACATCGCCGCGTGCGATTCCAGCCTCTGCCGCAACACCGTCCTCATCCACTTCGTTGACGACTAGGCCTTCCGAATCCGAGGCCAATCCAAGCTGTTTCGCGACTTGCGGGGTTACGGGCTGCAAAGTCAGGCCGAGTTTTCCGCTTTCGGCTTGTTTGTTCGAATCGTCACTGCTTTCGTTCTTTGGGGCATTGGTGTTGGCCGCAGTTTCGGAGTCGAATTCGGCGAGAGTTGCCGTGAGGTCTTGTGCCTTTCCATCCCGCAGAACAGTGAGTCTGATCTCGGTTCCAGGGAGTGTTCCGGCAATCTTGTTGCGAAGAACATTACTGTCTTCGATCTTCTCGCCGTTGATTGCGGTAATTATATCGCCGCGTTTCATACCGGCCTTTTCGGCGGCACCGCTGGAGCTAACCTCGCTGATCAAAACGCCGGACTTTTCCTTTAGATCGAGTGCCTTCGCGGTATCGTCCGTAATATTCTGGATTCTTACCCCGAGCATGCCGCGCCGCACACGCCCGTCCTTCAAAAGCTGCTCCAATACGGATTTCGCCATATTCGACGGAATTGAAAAGCCGATTCCGATATTGCCCCCGCCGGTTCCGGGTGAAGATAGGATCTGTGAATTGATGCCGATCAGCTCGCTGTTTAAGTTAACCAAAGCTCCGCCGGAATTGCCGCGGTTGATCGGGGCATCGGTTTGAAGAAAATCTTCGAAACTCTGACCGTCGCTTAGGCCGGTGCGTCGTCCCTTCGCCGAAATAATACCGGCTGTGACACTCTGGCCTATCCCCAGCGGATTGCCTATCGCCAGCACAATATCGCCGACCCGGACATTGTCAGAGTTTCCAAGAGTCAGAAATGGTAAGTTCTGGGCCTCGATCTTCAAGACCGCGAGATCGCTTGGCTTGTCGGCACCGACCAGTTTCGCTTCGAAGGACTTGTTGTCCGCCATCAAAACCGTAATTTTATCGGCGCCGTCTATGACGTGGGCGTTTGTCAGGATCGTTCCATCGGCGCTTACCACAACACCAGATCCAAGTCCGCGCTGTAATTGCGGACGCTGATTTCCCCTTGGAGCAGGGAATTGTCGGAAGAACTCGTCACCGAAAGGTGTCTGCGGTTCTTCTTGGGTACGTGCAGCCGGTTTTGATCTACCTTCGGCTTCGATTCTGACGACGGCGGAAGATGTTTTCTCCACAACGTCTGCGTAGGACGTCCTCACACCATCGACAACGAGCGGAGCAATAGGGGCCGCAGGCTGACTGGGAGCCGCCGGAGCCTCTTCGGTACCGAAAAGGCCGGTCTTACATCCAGAGAAGATCGAAGCAGAAACCAATACTAAAACAACCAGGAACTTTCTCATAAACATCAAGATTTTCTCCAAAACTAGTTTCTTTATAAAATTCTATCCCAAATGCGCGGTGAATTAAAGATTCGTTAGTGGTTTACGAAAACACCAAAGACAAGTTCAAGAAAATTAAACAAAGTTTGTTGCGAGATTCGAAAAAAAACCTTGAAATAGTGTAAGTTAAGATGTAAACTCCATTTCAAAAAATGTTCGCCTATTAGCAATATCCTTTGTTAGGTTGGTAAAAATGGCTGGGTTGGATGCGTCTGTAATTCTCTTCAAGGAATAAGGTTGATCAATGTCTGAAATCCTTCAAAAAGTCTCGCAATATCTTTTTGGTCCCTTTTCCTCGTGGGACGGATTTGTGGATGCGCTCACACGCGGTCCAAAAGCTTTCATCGCTCTGGAAAGTAAAACGGGTATGCTGTATTTGTTTTCCGGCCTGATCGTCGCCCTTTTCGTTTTTTGGGCTTCCAGGACACAATTGCGCGAGGACCAGCGGGGCTCTTTTTGGAAATACGTTTTTCCAAAGTCGGTCTACGGCCATCCGTCCGCGATCGTCGATTACAAATTCGTGGGATTCGACCTGCTGATTAAATTTTTTCTTTACATTCCATTCGTACTGGGAGTCAGTCAGGTGACCTATGTTTTGTTTAGTAAGCTCTCGATCGATCTGTCGTTCAGTGCGTTTACCAATATGAACTACGTTGCCCGGATCGCTCTGGTTACCTTGGTCAGCGCTGCTGTTGTAGATTTTTCGGTTTTCTTTTCACACTTCCTGGCTCACAAAATTCCGTTTCTTTGGCCTTTCCATGAGATTCATCATTCAGCGGAAGTGCTTACACCCGTTACGGTTCACCGTGTTCATCCAGTCGAGGAGTTGACGAACGGGTTGGTCGCCGGGGTGTTCACAGGCTTGCTTGCGGGAACATATGCATCCATGTCGGGCGGCTCGGTCGAGCCCTACGCCCTCTTTGGCCTAAATATAATCTCATTCGTATATTATCTCTCCGTTTACCAGCTTCGGCATTCGCATATATGGCTGTCGTTCGGGCCGATCTTAAGTTACATTATCGTGAGCCCTGCGCAGCATCAGATCCATCACAGTATTGACAAGAAGCATTGGAACAAGAACTATGGGTTCACATTCGCGATCTGGGATTGGATGTTCGGTGCCCTCTACGTCCCGAAAGAACGCGAGGAAATTACTTTTGGTGTGCCGGACGTTGAGCAAAGTGATTTTTCGACCGTGCGTAAGCTTTACCTTCTTCCATTCGTAAAATCTGCCCGACGATTTAAGACGATGATATCGTCGCGGAAATTCAAATTCGATTTCGATCAGATAGCGGACCCTTCTAGAGTCAAACCGGATCAGGTCAATAGCCATGAGTCGATTCAGGCTACAAACTAAGTCAGCATTCCAAAATCTCACAAATTAAAGAAACTTATAGATGGATCTGGAAAAGTATAGGGAAAGCGATTTCGAGGTGGAGCGAACCTCGGACCTAATGCGGCTCGTGCCCGGCGGGGGCAAGACCGCAATTGATGTCGGTGCCCGGGACGGACACTTTTCGACATTGCTTGCAGGAAAATATGAAACGGTCACTGCCCTGGATTTGGTGCAACCTTCCATTTTCCATGACAATGTTCATTGCGTTCAGGGTGACGCATCGAATCTCGCATTCGATGATAATTCTTTCGACCTGGTGTTTTGCGCGGAGGTGTTGGAGCATATGCCTTCCCATTTACTAGCGAAGGCGTGCTTTGAGCTGGGTCGCGTCTCTAAGGAACATTTAATAATCGGAGTGCCCTACAAACAGGATATCCGCATTGGACGTACGACTTGTTACACGTGCGGAAAGGAGAACCCTCCGTTTGGACATATAAATACGTTCGATGAAAAACGATTGGCGAAGCTGTTTCCACACTTCAAGACAGCCGACATCTCCTTAGTCGGCAAAAATTCTTCTCGCACAAATGCAGCGTCTACATTCTTAATGGATTTTGCCGGCAATCCGTATGGCACTTACGATCAAGAAGAGCCTTGCGTACATTGCGATGCTCAGCTAGTTCCACCTCCCCATGAGAGAAATCTCATTAAGAAGGTTGCGACAAAATTAGCTTTTTATGCAAGAGATATTCAGAAACCGTTTTTGCGGGAACACGGGAACTGGATTCATGTTCTATTCAGAAAGCTCGCGAAATGAAAAGTCGATCATAGTTAAGATTTACCAACGACTTTAGGAGATTCATTTACGAAGATGTAAGCGAGTGATTTATAGACAAGTTTGGCGCAAAGAAAAGCGGGGGAATCGTAGTTTTCAACATAAGAATATTCGACCAGGTCCATTCCCACGATGCGTTTTTTCTCGGCGATCTTTTTGATAAGAGCCAATGTTTCGTACCAGCCCAACCCGCCGGGCTCGGGTGTTCCGGTGGTCGGGACAAGGCTCGGGTCGAGGCCGTCGATATCAATCGTCAGGTAAACGTTTTCCGTCAGCGAATCTACCGCTTCATCGATCCAGTCCGTGCGTCCGACAATGTCTTTTGCCCAGAATATCTTCGTCGGCAGGCCGGAATCGATCAATCGAGCCTCATCGGCGGAAATCGAACGTATGCCAACCTGAACCGAGGGGATTCGCAGGTCCTTTACAACGCGGGCCATAATCGAAGCGTGCGAGTGCGGCGTTCCGTCGTAAGCGTCGCGAAGATCGGCGTGAGCATCGATCTGGAGGACGCTTAAATTATGAAACTGTTCTGAATGGGCATGAATAATTGGAGCGGAAACGGAATGTTCGCCGCCGAGCATGCATATAAACTTCTCGGCTTCCAGCAGATTTTTTGTGTAATCATAAAGCGAATTCATCATCGCTTCGGGTGTCGCCTGCGGCTTGAATTCGGGCAGCGTGTGAATTCCGACCTTATAAACTTCCGAGTCGGTTTCGTCCTCGTAAAGCTCCATATTTCGCGAAGCGTTTACGATCGCCATAGCGCCTGCCCCTGTTCCGGTGCCATATGAAACCGTTCCTTCATAAGAAACCGGAAGGATAAGAACGCGGGCAGAAGCGAAAGACGAAAATTCCTCTTCTTCAATTCCTCCGAAATTCATTGGTAATGATTGAGATTCAGACATAGCTTTGAAAAATGTACATTCAAAACGAAAAATGGACAATGAAATCATTTCCATTGTCCATTTTTCATTGTCCACTGTCCATTAACTAAGGGACATCAATAGTCAGATCCTTTCCAGAAAAGCTGAAATTCGGACGTTTTCGGCCCTTCATAAATTTCGCCGCGGTTTGCGAAAGGGCGGTAATGATCATAGGCAAAGCTATCGAAGGATCGCTAGGAACGTAAGCGGTAGTGGCCCCGCGAAGCAATTTTCCGAACATGCCTGTATGGTTGCCTGCAAACGAAGGGGTGCGTATCTCAAGCGGTACGGAATCGGTGGTCACCGATATAGCATATTTGTGCCCGCGCGGTGTTGTCCGGGTAATATAGGAGGAAATTTCCGCCATATTAACCATGTTCTGACTGCAGGTGCTGCCCAGCGTGATGATGCCGGAATTGCGAGTTTTTTGCGCGATCTGCATCATCTCCATGGTGTCCTGCGTCGTGTCGAAGGTGAACTGCGATTTCTTCTCGAAACGGGCTCGGGCAATGCCGACGGAGAGTTCTGAACCGACCAGATCAGGGCAGAAAATCGGAATTCGCGATTTGAAGCCGGCGGTCATAATGCCGTCTTCGTGCGCGATCTCGGCGAGTTCCCGGCCCATCAGATGTAGAAATTCGCGTGTCGAATACGCTCGCGACAGATCGAGCTGATTTATAACGCTGCCGATCCATTCGTCGGCTTCCTGGTATTCTTCGCTGTTGGCAAGAGTATCGCCGATCCGTACTACTTCCGACGCATCGAGCTCTTCGTCGCTCATGCTGGCGTGGGCCTGGTAATGATTGCGGCCTAGCGTTTCGTGAATATCCTGAAACAAAACCGTTCCCGACATAACTATTACATCGACGAAACGATTCTTAATAACGTAAGCCAGAAGGCGACGCATTCCCGATGGGATCAAATTCCCGGAGCCGCACAGGTAGATCGTCGAATTGTCGTCAAGCATGTCCAGCCAAATCCTGTGAGCTTCGGCTAACTGCTTTGCGCCAAATCCTGCTCCCTCCATTTTTTCCAGAAGTCCCGCAACCGAGCGGTCGCGGTCGATCGGCACCGGCCTCGTAGGAACGGTTAAAAATTTCGAAGCCTTAGTCTTCTTTTGAGCTACCATAATTTCTCCAAAAATATATTCTTCTTATAAAGCACTAAACTCACCGAATCCGTAAAATTAACTTCCGTTCGGTGTTAGATATGTATAACTTTCCGCCTGATTCTCGTAAAACTCGATCAGCTGCGTGCCTTCTTTTGTCGAAAGCTGGCCGTCCTTTATCCGTTTCATAACGGCGCGGCGAAATTGGTCGTGCAGATTCACGGCATCGAAGCGCACCGTCATCAGCGTATCCGCCAGCGTCGCTCCATAAATGACCTTTTTAATAATATGACCGTCTTCACCAATAAAAATATGAGCCTCGTGTGGCACACCGAAGAGATTATGGTTATTTCCCATAACTTCCTGGTACGCACCGACCAGCATCATCGCTAAATAATATGGTTCGTTCTTAACCAGCTTGTGAAGTTCGAGCACAGGTTTAACATCGTGCAGATCAACGAATTTATCAACGATACCGTCCGAATCGCAGGTTATATCACATAGCGTAGCATATTCCGTCGGCTTTTTGTTGAGTTTATGTATCGGGATGATCGGAAACAGCTGTTCGAGTGCCCAATTGTCCGGCATCGAGCGAAAAACGGAAAAGTTCGCGAGGTATTTCGCGCACATCAAACGTCGAAGTTCATCAAATTCTTCGGCGACGTATTTCTTTAACTGGGCGAATTGATCGGCCTTTTCGCAGACGTCCCAAAAGAGAACTTCGCCCTTACCTTTATCTTCGAGAGAGATAAGCCCGAGGTTGAACATTGTGAACAACTCTTCCCTATTTTCGAGGGCGTCATGATAATACTCGCGATAGTTTTTTGCGTTGATCGTTTCCCGTAAATCATGAAGCTCGCGCACGACCTGCGGATCGTCCGTCTTGATCTCAATCGGCGTAATATTTACGACGATGGTTTCGATCTCGTCCTGAATATTTGTAACGAGAATCGCATGATAGGCAGAAAGAAATCTTCCCGATTCCTGAATAATCGTCGGGTGCGGAACATTTTCGTCGTCGCAAACTGTTTTTATTACGTATATTACATCGTTCGCAAATTCTTGGGCGTTGTAATTGGCTGACGATTCGAACGAAGTGCGCGATCCGTCGTAATCGACCGCCATGCCGCCGCCGACATCCAGATAATCGATCGGGATGCCCATTTGATGAATCTTGGCGTAGGTGCGTGCAGCTTCCTTCATCGCATTCTTAATGCGCTTTATGTCCGTTAGCTGCGAGCCAATGTGGAAGTGCAGGAGCTTCAGCATCTCGATGCGGCCGGCATCCTGCAACTGCCGAATAACCTCCAAAATTTCCGTCGTTGTAAGCCCGAACTTCGCCGCTTCGCCGCCGGACTTTTCCCACTTTCCGGATCCTTTGGAATAGAGCTTCACTCGAACTCCCAGCATCGGAAGGGCGGCGTCTGGATTTTCAGCCGTCGCTTCCGCCACCAGGGCAAGCGTATGATCGAGTTCGCTCATCTTTTCGATGACAATCACGACATTTTTTCCCGCTCCCGCTCCGGCGAATGCAAGCTTCACAAAATCTCGATCTTTAAATCCGTTGAGAACGAGCAAGCTGTCCTTCGATTGCTCCAACGCAAGAGCCGCATAAAGTTCCGCTTTAGAACCTGCCTCAAGGCCGAAATTATAGCGCGAGCCCTCGCGCAGGTATTCCTCGATCACTGCCCGGTTCTGGTTAACCTTCATCGGGTAGACACACAAATGGCCGCCGTCATAGTCGAATTCTTTAATGGCTCGTTTGAAGGAGGATTGCAGTTTTCGAATCTGGCCGAACAAGAGTTGCGGAAAACGGAGGAGGATAGGGGTGTTGATACCCCGTTTACGCAGATCGTCAATAATCTCCTTGACATCCGCAGTTAAATTTTCGTTTTCGGGTGATTTTACAACCAGATTTCCTTTGCGGTTTACACCGAAGTAACCTGCTCCCCAATTGTCGATGCCGTATGTTTCAACGGTCTGTTCGGTGACTGAACTCAATTTACGTGGCTCCACATATGAAATCAACCTCTCTAGTCAGAGATAAAAACTTAAAGTGTAATAAAAAAGGTAACAAAAAACAAAAGGCATAACAATAGGAAATTTTTCGTAATTGAAAGAACAGCATTTACTTACGACTCGTGGCATAAACTTTGCCTCTCACTTAGGACGGAGCCGATGCTCTGATATTATGAGATCGAGTAGCCCAATAAACACGGAAGTTTTAAGAACATTAGGTCATTTTCACAATACAGAATGCCAAAAAATGGTGTCAAAAAATGTCACAATTGGCGAGGGCATAAACGGATTTCAAGGAGATAATAATGAACGTTC
Organism: Pyrinomonadaceae bacterium; assembly: GCA_014379075.1. GTDB lineage: Bacteria > Acidobacteriota > Blastocatellia > Pyrinomonadales > Pyrinomonadaceae > OLB17. The sequence goes on from JACMMN010000014.1 coordinate 27,173, forward strand.
ATAAGGAAAAAGGATTTTCGCTGATCGAATTATTAATTGTCGTAGTAATTATCGGAATAATTGCAGCAGTGTCGATACCAATGTTTCAAAAGGCGACCCGTGCCGCCGAAAATAGATCCACTTATTCGGCAATGCGAACTATTCATTCAACTCAAACTACTGTCTTTTCACAGAAAAACAGATTCGGTACTCTTTCGGAGATCAATACTCTGGTACCTAGTCTGGGCACCACCGTAGCGGATAGGATGTTTCGAGGAAAATTCACCTACGAAATGGTTCCGCCTTCACCGACACCGGGTGATTTAAGTCAAGAATTTACTGTCACGGCGACGAAGGTCACTGAAGAGGGCGTAGTGTATCAGTACGAAATAACCCAGGACGGCGAGATTCACCGTATTCAGCCGGGTCCGGAAACAAATCTATAACAATATTTGCAGGAAGAGAACCATGAATGTTTTCGACGATTTAATAGATGAGCTGAAAGCGGAGAATTTGCTTGAAACTACCGTTATGGAGCCGCATGCCGCCTCAGAGAACAACGGTGTGGTGGATGAAGCTGAGACTTCCGCTATTTTATTGGAATTGGCTGCTCTAGATGAAAGTGCCGATACCTCTTTTTCCGGCGAGACTGTCGAGGAACCTCAGTTTGTGGAGACCGATCTCCCCGACATCCAAAAGCCGGCCGGCGAGCGCGACTTCTTTCGGAAGCGGGCGATGGACGAAGTTTCGAGCCTCCAGATGGTAGAGCATGTGATCTGCGGTATCGAACGTGAGTATCTAAAAATGGTGCCGGTTGCCTTTGACGATCTGGAAGTAAAGAAGGCCCTCCACCGGTTCCTGAATATTGCCGACCTGAAATCTTCTGAACACGCGGAAATGGAGTATCTCTTGCTTCAGGAATCAGAGGGCTGGAGTTCCGCTTTGGCAGCAAGAGACAATAATATTTCTGTGGCGAATATCCGCCGTTTTTGTGAAAATTCACGTCCTGTCCTGAGTTCGCAGGCGCTGATGGCTCTTGCCCGTTTTTACCGGAACTCTCCCTATTCGGAAGCGGTCCGGGGTAAATTCGATTTTGTGATGACACGGCTGTTTTCGCGGGATGTGGACGGCGAAAAAAGGAGACTTCTTTTTCCGCGTCCGGATATGGTCACGCACATCAAAACGCTCTATGCGAATTGGTCAAGTATCCTAGTATATTCCTCCGAGGAAAACGAAACCGAAATTTCGCTCGCTGTTTCCAGATTCGAAGATCTGATAATTGAAGCGGAGACCGCGGACACCTTTGACGAACTGCTGGAAGTCGATTTTTTCAACAAAATCGGGCTTTTTAAGGAAGACGCGGCTGAAATGTTTTATGTTCCCGAGATCGCGGCTGCGGCTATGGAATGCAATGTCCGAGTCGGAAACAAATATGTCGATCTGATTTTTAGCGAAAGAGAGAAGGCGAACGTCGCAAGCATAGAACAGAAATACGGTTACACATACGATCAAATCATATCGGATTCATCCGGGAAAACGCTTCTCCTTGTTAATCTTTTAAGGGCAAAGAAAGAGGACGCAGCCGAATCGGATCAAGTAGTTGCATCTTTTGATGAAGTATTTCCCGACAAGAGGCCATCTGCAGCCGCACGGTCCAAAAAGGGGAATAAAGCACTCAAGTTCGAGATGTTCGGAGTCAATAAATGGTTTTTGGCTGCCGCGATAGTGATTGTAATGGTCAGCCTCGGTGTTTATCTTTGGGCTGACAATGCGGCAAGCGAACCGAGCGCAAACGTGGTCGCCGTAGATATCGATCTCGGCACGTCCGATCTCAAAGAGTATTTAAGGGCCGCCCGCGGAAGCAGCAGCGAAACCTTTTATGGAATCCTCAACCCCGCGTGGGACGCCCTAAGTGAAGACGAACAAAAACAGTTTCTGCAAAAAGCTTTTAATTTTGCGACGGACAAAGGATTTAAGCGAGTTACCCTGATGAACGGCCGGGGCCGGACGGTCGCGTTTGCTTCCAAAGAAAAATTCGAAATTTTCAAGCCTTAGATTTCAGCAGTCAATTTAAACATCAATAGAACTAGAAACCTAGTATTTTTTCTGCGCGCGTATTTAATTGTGTCAAAAATGTAAGGGTAGTGGCATCTGCCCACATAAATGTAGGGTTTTTGTAGTTGGAGATGTCGATGATCAAGCCTTGTGATTCGATAAGTTACACAATTGCTTATATTTACATGAAAAGATATTCAGTGGTGCGAAGCTTGCTGAGAGCAGCACATTGCAAAGAATTGGAATCCTATACTTATTAATAATTTCAAGATTTAGCTTTTAGGAGGATAAATGAGCGCGAAGAATGTTTTGAATTTTGCCGCTGACCAAGAGGCCCGGTTTGTGTCGATCCGGTTTACGGATCTTATCGGGTCCTGGCACCATCTGACGTATCCGATTCACAATCTGACGGAAGACTCTTTCGAAGACGGTTTCGGTTTCGACGCGTCGAGCCTACGCGGCTGGGCGGCCATAAACGAGTCCGATATGCTTCTGGTTCCGGACCCGTCCAGGTTTTGGGTTGATCCATTTGCTGAGGAAACGACAATTTGCCTGATCGCAAACGTCGTGGAGCCCATCACCAAAGAAGGCTACGGCCTCGACCCCCGTTCGGTCGCGGTGCGGGCCGAAAGTTACCTTAGATTTACCGGGATCGCGGACACGATATTCGTCGGCCCCGAGGCCGAATTTTTTGTGTTCGATTCCGCTTCGTTCCACAATAATCAGCAATCCGCCGGGTTTTCTATCGATTCTGAGGAAGGCCACTGGAACTCTGGCCGAACCGGCGACCAGGGAACTCCGAACAGCGGTTTCCACATTCGCCCTAAGGAAGGCTATGTTCCAGTTTCACCGGTAGATACGCTTGTCGACCTGCGAAATACCATATCGACTTTACTTGGTGAGGTGGGCATTAACGTCGAATGCCATCACCATGAAGTTGCAACGGCAGGACAGTGCGAGATCGATTTTAAGTATTCAAACCTGCTGCAGACCGCCGACAACGTCATGCTGTTCAAATACGTCGTTAAAAATACAGCGGTCGCACACGGAAAGACGGCCACGTTCATGCCAAAGCCGTTGTACGGCGACAATGGTTCGGGAATGCACGTGCACC
>JACMMN010000143.1 GCA_014379075.1 Pyrinomonadaceae bacterium
ACTGTGAGCATGACGACAAATAACGGCAGCATCGGGATCAAAAAGCAGTAAAATTTAAAATTCTCCGAGCTTTCTCCCCGTCCTCTGTTCGAATTGCCGTGTCATTGACGGTGCTTCGGACGTGCCTTCGTCCCGCACCATCCTTTCCAAACGCCACATCGGCAGAAAATAATCGTTCATCGGCAAATAAGGTTCGCCGCTTGCGATCGAATTGCACCAATCGTCAAAATATCCGAGGTCGATCCCGCGAAGGGAAATGCCAGCCGAGTTAATCTCATCCAAAACGCCGAGCAATTTCTCGCGCGGCGTATGCAGGATCAAAACAACACTCTCTCCAACTTCAATTTTCATAACATTACAGTCAGGTCGGGTTTCAAACACAGCGTCCTGTTTTCTAACTTCTGCTTTCCCGCAAACTATTCTAAAATAAAACGAAAGTTTTAACATTAGCCGTCCTATGCATATTACGAAAATCGAGCTGGAGGACATCAAATCCCACGCTGATTCGACATTCGAATTCTCCCGCGGATCGACCGCGATCACGGGTGAAAACGGTGCCGGTAAAACGACGCTTATCGAAGCTGTCGCATGGACGCTTTTCGACCTTCTAGATTATAAAAAGGACGATTTTGTCCGCCGCGGAGCAAAAAAAGGCGTCGCGAGGGTGACGTTCGAAAGTGGCCTCGACGAACGCGAATACACTGTTTACCGCGACACTGGCACCGGATATTATGTTTACGATCCGGCACTTAAACTCCGCATTGCAGATAAAAAGGACGAAGTATTCCGCTTTCTTTGGCAGCATCTTGGTGTTGAGCCGGGAACCGATCTCAAATCCCTGTTCAGACAGGCCATAGGCGTGCCGCAGGGGACGCTGACCGCAATTTTTCTCGCGACCGACGCCGAAAGGGAAAAGACATTTAACGTTCTGCTAAAGGTGGAAGAGTACAGGCGCGGAGCCGATGAGCTCCTCAAAACGTCTCGATATCTCGATCAGCAAATAGCGATGATACGTGAAAACATCGCCCGGGCCGAGGGCCAGCTAACGCGATTTGAAACCGTCGAAGCGGAACATAAAATTTTTTCCGGCGAGTCCGATAAATTGGGCTCCGATCTGGAATTACTAAATAGCGAAGTGGCCGACAAGCTAGAATTGGTAAATGCCCTGGACCAAAAAGAAAGCCTGATCAACGAGTTAAAGGTGAATTTCGACAATCGCTGTGCCGAAAAAGCGAGAGCGGAATTTATCTTCGGACAGAAACAGGCCGAGCGGGAAATTGCCGCTGCCGCCTTCATTACCATAAATAGTGTCAGAGCCGATGCTGAAAAGCACGCTTCGATCCTTGCCCGCCTGAGGGAACTCGAACGGGAACGAGGTGAACGGGACCGTCTGAGAATCGAATTGGCGAAGGTCGAAGGCGCGATCGCCGCCGTTCGGGCCGATCAAAAACATTATGAAGAAGACCTTGAAAGTGTTTCGAAGGCCCATAAAGCACTCCAGGAATTAAAACCGTTTGTCACCGATCAGGAACGTATCGAATCCGAGGTTGAAAAGCTGAGAAATGCTTTAGCGCACGCAAGGGCTGCGTTGAATCAGCTTAAAAGCCTCGACGAAAAGATCGAGCGTTTGAGAGAAAGCTATCGCATAAACAGCGCGCAGCTTACCGAGGCCCACGAGAAAGCAAAGGACGGAGCCGCTTTTGAGGTATTGCAAAAGCGCGACGGCGAGATCGTCCGCGAGGTGGCCCGACTGCAGGCAAATCTGGAACGTGACGAGAGATTTCAAAGCGAGATAAAAAACGGCCTGTGCCCGATACTTTCACAAAAATGTCTGAATCTGAACGAGGGCGAGACGCTCGAGGTATTCGTTTCCAGCCAGTTCGGTGAGTTAAAGGGGCAGATATCCGTTTTGCGGGAGGAGCAGGCTGCTGTTTTTTCTTCGCTGAACATCTCTCGGGATTCGGAGAAATACGCAGCTCAAATACCAACGCTCCAGACACGAGCGGCGGAGATCGGCGATGAAGGGAAGCGGCTCACGGAAGAGCGCTCCAGTTTGGCGGGACAGAGTGAAAACCTGCCGCAGATCGAGGCCGAATTTTCGACTGCCGAGAATGCCTTGAAGACATTGGACGATCCACGGGGCAGGATCAAGGTTTTGGAGAATGAGGTCCGCCGCGAGATCGAGCTGCGCCAGCGTCTGACGGCAAGCGAAAAAAACCTGGAACGCCTCGAAAGCGACCGGCGGATCTTGGTCGAACAGCTCGAATCTTACAAGGATCTCGATTCGCAGTGGGCCCAAGCTGCAGAGATACGGGACCGGACAGAAGAGGCGCACCGAGTATTTCTGGCAAATGAAACGTTGGCGAAATCGCTAGAAGTGCGGGAAAAAGAATTCGCATTGGCCGGGATCGAATTAAAAGACATTGACGCGAAACGGGGCGAAGCCCAGGCTGAGTTCGATAATACCGGCAAGGATTATGACCGCGCACAGTATCAAAAAGAACGGACGGCTTTTCTGGAACTTCAAAAGCGGCAAGCCGAGGTCAGCGCCACATTCGAGGCGTCAAAACGGCGGGTTAAGGAATTGGCCGGCGAACTGGAGCGGCTCGCCGAGATCAGGAGATCTATGACCGGTGAATTCAGGGAAAAGGAACGGCTTGAAAAAATCGCTGAAACAACTACATTTATCCGTGAGACATTGAAGGAAGCGGCGCCGCGTGTAGCGAGGAATTATGTGCATTTCGTTTCGCTCGAAGCTAACCAGATGTTTCGCGAGATCAGCGGCAATCCGGAATTGACGCTGAAATGGACGGAAGATTACGCGATCATGCTCGAAGAAAACGGGCACGATCGGCCGTTTATCGCTCTGTCAGGTGGAGAACAGATGGCGGCGGCTTTATCGGTCAGGCTCGCTCTTTTAAAGCAGCTTTCAGACATCCGAATCGCATTCTTTGACGAGCCGACAACCAATATGGATGCCGAACGCCGTGAAAATCTGGCAATGCAGATCAGCCAGATCAAGCACTTCGACCAGTTATTTGTGATCTCGCATGATGATACTTTTCATGGGTATATGGATAATGAGGTAACCGTTGGGAGGAAAAGCGATGATTAAAATTATTCAAACTAAACCTTTTCATCTCGGATTTACAATTGCCTCCGTACTGTTTTTATTTGCGAACCTTTTGAGCTTTTTGTTTTATCGCATTGAAGTGGGAGAGTCTGCTGCTCGAGACATTAGCTCATCAAAGATATCCATTTCTACGATTAGTCAATTTGGCTTTCCGTTTCCAATATTTCACGGTAAATATTATTACTCTCTTGACCAATTTAACTTTGCAGCATTTATTGTAAATATTTTGGCCGCACTTTTGTTAAGTTTTGTTTTGGGCTCAGTCTTTAAACTCGTTCAGTCAAGAATCTCGCTTAGATAAAGCAGAGTTATAACCCATATGAAACAAGTAACAATAGTCTGCGACGGCTCGAGCCTTGGAAACGGCCGGGGAAATCCGCGTGCGGCGGCGTGTGCCGTTTTAGGTTTTCGCGGGCATTGGCGCGGATTCGGTGAATATCTGGGAAGCGCGACGAATCAGCAGGCTGAAATCGCCGCCGCCCGTGTCGGGCTGGAGAATCTCAAGGAGCCTTGTAAGGTGAAACTATTGAGCGATTCGCGCTATGTAGTGGAAACGATGGGCGGCACATGGCGGCGGAAAACGAATCATGAATGGTGGGCGAAACTGGACCTTGCCGCAGCGAAGCATCAAATAGAATGGAAATGGGTTAAAGGGCATTCGGGGCATATCGTCCAGGAAGTTGCGGATTCGATGGCCCGAAAGATCGCGGAACTCGGCCGCGTTGATCAAATTTTACTTGAAACCGCAGTCGCGGACATTGGAGTGATAGAGATTTGATTGGCCGCAAAAAGGAAAAGAAAGCACCGGAAAGAACCCATAAATGCGGAAAGATATAATAAAACTTTCATTCATCTTTTTTGCGCTTCTTGTGCTTTTTTGCTGCCATTCGCTTCTTTTCGCCCAGCGGGGCTGGATCTGGCAAAATCCTTCGCCGCAGGGCAATCCGCTTTTTTCGATCCACTTTGCCAAGGACAAAGAGACTGGGTTCGCCGTCGGCTCGGACAACACCATTCTTCGAACTCAAAACGGCGGTTTCAGCTGGCAGCGGCAATATTCGCCTCTCGACCTGACGCTTTCGTCCGTGTTTGTCAGAGACAGGAAAAATGCCGTTATCGTCGGGACCCGCGGCAGCGTTTTGATCACGGACAACGCAGGGAACGACTGGAAACAGGTCAAGATCGAGCCCAAAGACCATCTGTACGGACTCACTTTTACCGGTCCCGGGCTAATGACCGGTTGGGCGGCCGGCACTTATGGACGAATTCTAAAAACACTTGACGGCGGCCGGACCTGGACGGCGCAGGTTTCCGGTGTCAACGGACATCTTCTGAAGGTGGCCGCGTTCGATGCTTCGAATGTCGCGGTTTCCGGTTATGACGGCACTGTCCTGACGACGGTAAACGGCGGCCAAACCTGGAAGCCGTCCAAGCCATGCACGGGGACTGTTACGGGCGTGTCATATCTCTCAGCCAATCGAATATTTGCGATCGGATATGGAGGCTGTGTCGTCCGAAGCGACGATTCGGGCGAAACCTGGGCGAAGATCGATCTCTACAGCCGCGCCGATCTGTTGTCCGTCTCATTTTCCGATGCCAAAACCGGTTCCATGACCGATGCCAACGGAATGGTTTGGCTGACTGGTGACGGCGGAACAACGTGGCTGCCGTTCAATGTGAGGACCGATCCAAAACTGGTGTCGCTTTATTTTGCTGATAATTTCACGGGCTGGGCGGTTGGGGAAGATGGCTTGATAGTTCGCACGGATGACGGCGGTTACAGCTGGCAGCGGCTTTCGGCCGGCGGCCGTGAGGATGTCAACGACCTTGCCTTTTTCGATAACGAGTTAGGCGTCGCAGCAGGTTCGCGGGGAAGGATCTGGATCACAAATGACGGCGGGCAGAACTGGATCCCGGTTTTTAGCGACACCAAGGCCAATTTGAACGGAATGCATTTCTTCGGCGATGAAAGAGGCTGGATCGTCGGAGATGACGGCACCGTTTTGCGGACAATCAACGGCGGTGCGAGCTGGGGCAAAGGAATTTCTAATGTAACCGAAGACCTGCTTGGAGTAAATTTTGTATCGGAAAAGATCGGTTTCGCGGTCGGCTCAAACGGTATCATCCTTCGGACGGTGACGGCCGGAGCCTATTGGGAAGTGATCGAATCGAGCACGCGGGCATGGCTTGAAGATGTAAAGTTTTTGTCCGATAAACACGGCGTCGCCGTCGGTGATCGCGGTACGGTTTTGGTCACGCTTGATGCCGGATCGACCTGGTCGATAGTGAAGACAAACGTTACCGAAAATATTTATGCCGTTAGTTTTTACGATGGAAGGACCGGTTATGCGGTGGGTGCGAACGGCCTGATCCTGCGAACCGCTGACGGCGGCCTTACCTGGAGCGACGAGGAATCGCCGTCACGCGCAAATCTTTTTGCGGTCACGGCGGTTAGCCGCACACAGGCGATAGCTGTAGGCGAATTAGGGACGATTCTGATCACCGCCAATGGCGGAAAAACGTGGGAACTGCAATCGAATATTACGGGAAAGGTCTTGCAGGCTATTGTCTATCGAGGCGGCACCGCGACTTGGATCGCCGGACGCGGCGGTTCGATACTGAAACGTTCGGAACCTCTTTCGCCATACAAAATAACGGGCGGTGCGAGTGTGCCGCCAGTCTTACGCTCGGCCGCCGGGCGAAGCAGCAGTAAACCCCGAACTCCATTGATCACGATCACCGACGACGGCGATATTCCGATCGCGACACAGCCGAAAACGGATAATTAGTTGTGAGTGTTAAATGATGAGCGGTAAGTGAGAAAATATTATTTCTTAATTCTTCCTCACAACTCACAATGCTCACTTAATGCTTGGTTCGATCGTGACGGAGATCCATTCGCCCATAGCCTCGACGCGATAATTCCGAATATCGGAATTATGCAGCGCGGATGTGATCTTTTCCTGCTGCTCAAGCAATATCCCCGAAAGCACGAGTGTCGTTCCGGCTTTTTCCAGCAAAAGCGGAAGGATCGGCAGAATAACATCGATCGTTAAATTTGCGCAGACAAAATCGAACCGCGGCGTATTATCATTGATCGAACCGATATGGAAATTTATTCTATCGCTGACGCCGTTAAGTTTTGCATTGTCTTTGGCAATTGCGACCGAATCGGTATCGGTATCGCAACCTAAAATAGAATTTACGGGCGTATCAGACTCTTCGGGTTGAAACTTTGCGGCAGCGATCGCCAGTATTCCGGTTCCCGTACCCACATCCAAAAACGTCTGCCCGCTCTTGAAATTAGCTTCGATCGCCTTTACGCAAAGCTGTGTAGTCTCGTGCGTTCCCGTTCCGAAAGCCATATTCGGCTCGATTCGTATGACGATCTTACCGTTCTCGTCGAACACTTCCCATGGCGGGGCGATCACGAATTTGCCGATCTCTGTCGGTTTCCAATGCTTTTTCCATTCCGCAAGCCAATCGGTATCTTCAATTTTTCTGTTCTTGATCTTGCGAATCGATTCTCCGCTTAATCCATAGATCCTAAGCGATTCGCTCAATTCGATCCGCACAAGTTCTTCGGTCGGCGTTGCATTGAAGTAACCCGTCACGACGACTTCGTCACCGATATTTTTCCGCAAATGATTGATCTCGCTACCCAATGAGCCGAGAATGTTAAAGGCATATTCAACAGCCTCGGCAGCTTGCTCAACCGCTGTGATATCAAGGGCGACCCAGCTCTTTTTATTATCTTTCATCTTCCTGCAAATTCAATAAACTATCTTTCAGTTCCGAAGCCGAAGCGAATCGCGCGTCGCGGTCAAAAGCTAACCCGCGAACGAAAAATTCCGCAAAAGCAGCACCGGTTGGTATCGGGCTGGACATTACCTTCAGAAACTCGTGGTATGAGCGAGCTTGAAAAGGTTTCGTCCCGTGCAGTGCTTCATAGATCATCACGGCGACCGAAAACAGATCGCTTCGCTTATCCGCACGCTCGCCTCGCAGCTGCTCCGGCGACATGTATCCGAATGTTCCCAAAATGGTGCCGGGCATCGTAACGCTTTGTTCAGTCGCTATTTTCGCTGAGTGCAGCCGGGCGATGCCGAAATCGAGTACGCAGAGCCTGACCGCTCCCAAGTCCTCATTTGAAACCAGAACGTTATCAGGTTTCAGGTCACGGTGAATGACGCCGGCCTGGTGGGCCGCGTTCACACCATCGAGGATCTGCGTGAACCAACTTTTCACCGTTGACAATCCCGACTTCCCTTTGCGTATTTGAACATCGGCCAGGCTTTCGCCCCGAATCAGCTCCAATACCAGAAATGCGCCTTCAGTGGATAAGACGCCGTAGTCGAAAACCGTTACTATATTCGGATGCTGCAGCCGTCCGGCGGTTTGAGCTTCGCGCTCAAATCGCCGCAACGCCTCGCGATTACCGAACATCGAGCCGCTCAAGATCTTAACGGCGACTTTGCGGCTAATACGGAGATCGGACGCTTCGTAAACGCTGCCCATTCCGCCTTTTCCGATCAGTCTTTCGAGACGGTAACGATCTTCTAAGGTGCGCATCACGGGCAGTGTTAAAGTCAATCCGACTCCGTCGTCATCACAGTGGTTAACTTCTCGGTCATAACATTTCCCGCACGCCGGACATTCTTTGAGGAGGTTTATGTTGCCTTCCTCGAACCGCGAAAGAACCTGCGCTTTTATCGTCTGTTCGCGCCGAACTTTGTCTTTCAACGTTAAATTTTCCTGAACGAGAGCGATCTGATTTGCTAAAGTCTCCAGCAGGCCCTTGTCACGCCCGGTGTAGGGAATTTCCGAGAGTTTTTCACCGAGCGAGAAGAATCCCGCCAATTTACCATCCGTGCCGTGTATCGGAACCAGAAGATTTGCAGCGACCTGTTTAAGCCACGCTTTTTCCCGGAACGGGAGACCGTCAGTTTCGCGTGATGGAAACTCAACGGACTTGTGTTCCTGCTGCATAAACCGCAGCAGCGGGGAATCGGCGGCGAGCTTCATATTTTCAGAATTTTCGCTTGTGACGTAACCAAGCGAGAAATCGCTATCGCTTTTATCTTCGTAGAAAAAATGAACATTTGAGGGATGTAGCGCCATCTGTATTTGGCTGCTGACCAGTCGCGAAATCTTCAACATGGAATCCGAATCCTTTACCTTTTCAACTAGACCGCCCAGCAGGCGTTCCTGATCGTATTGTTCGCGGAAAAAACGTCGGTCGATCCATACACTCAAGCGAAATCGCAAAAGCAGCCCAAAACCCACAGCAAGCACGACAAACAAATAAAACCCGGGTGAATTCCGGAAAATCAGATCGCTCAGAGTACGATCCGGATCGACGGCGATGTTCCAGACAATTCCCGTGACCGGCACGACAACCAATAACAGCAAGCCATTTTTAGCAAAAATATATTGAAGGCCGCGCCGGATAATGAACGAGATCGGGATAACGCGATGACGGATAACGGCGTAGGCGAAGATCGGCGGAGCTACCACCGTGGTAATATTTGCCGCAAAAGATCTCCAACCCGCGGATGGTAAAAACTGCGACTCCAATATCCATTCAACCGGCGGAAGAATAAGGTCCGTTAAAATGAAGGGAGCTACGGCAAAAGGTACGCCCGCCATTAAAACTCGCATGCGCCGCTTCCCATGTTCGTCTGCGTTACGGTAATTTAAGATCAACACGATCAAATTCAATACCAGATAGGGAGCGTAGATGAAATCCCCGAGGATCAGTATCTGCCAATCTATAAAAATATCGAAAATCGAAATACCATTGTATGCCAATTGCTGGGCGATTTCCGTCGGCACCACGTAAAGCAGAAACGGCAGATAGATTAGGACCTGAATTAAGGGAAAACGCCGGACGAATGGGGAGGGCTTAGGAAACAGCAGGAAAAAATGCAGCAAAACCGGTGCTCCGAAAAGTTCGAGAAAATAACCGATTTGCCATATCAAGGCTAGTAATGGTGCTTCCGCGTAGGCAACCATGTGCAACGGGGAAGTCGACATCGCAATAAGAGAGAATGAGACCGCGATAAGCACTATCAGCCGGTCGTCCCGCTTGAAGAGGAAAGCAAATAAGCCGGTCAGAAAAAATACCGCAGGTGTGACGATGCCCAGGAAGATCGTATTGAGCATGAATTCGAAAGCAATCGGCTTAGCCGCCAGTTCGATGCCGTAAATTTGTCCTTCACGCCTCATTTGGAGCGAATACATTTCACCTGCACCGAGTTGTCTGAAAAGCAACCGATATTTGTATCGTTTATCGATAGCCTGTCCATTCAAACTCAAAACTTCGTCGCCAACTCGCACACGGCCGTCAAAATTCGGATCTATCCAGACAATGGAATAATGTTCGCCGCTCCAGGCGGCATACCATCCAGGCAAGCTGCTGTTTTGGGAAAACAGATTGAAATTATTTAATACGAGCCAGCCGGAGGTGAATATGAAAAGCAGGCATATCAGACCAAAACGTAGACGGCTGGGCCTTAAAGCGTTTTCGTCCCGAGCCGCAGGCGAATAGGTATTTTCGAACCGTTCGACAGAGTTTATTTTGGTTGGATCGGTTTCAGGGGAATCCTGATTGGCAGTCGGTAGCGAATCGTCGACAGGCTCCGCAAACTGAATCGTGGGTTTGTCTTCCTGATCCGGCATATTTTTACTCGAGCCGTATTATACCGATTTTAAAGCACATTTCACGGTTCTGGACCGAATGATTCGGAGTCATTCGTAGATGCCGATGTCATCCAAATTACTTTCCTTGTTTCGCCAATCGGCGACGACTTTAACGAAAAGTTTCAGGAAAACTCTTTTGCCGAGCAGCTTTTCGATATCGACGCGGGCTTCGGTGCCGATTCTTTTGAGTTTGCTGCCGCCTTTGCCTATGATTATGCCCTTTTGCGAATCGCGTTCGACATAGATCGCGCAAAAGATCAGCGTGGCCGACGGATCAGACTCGTCGAATTTCTCCGTGACAACGGCCGTGACGTAAGGAATTTCTTCGCCTGTCGTTGCCAAGATCTGTTCGCGTACCATTTCCGCGACGATGCTTCGCATCGGCTGGTCGGTCAATTCGTCTTCTTTAAAGATCGGCTCGCCTTCGGGCAGATGTTTCGTGATCTGCTTAAGGAGATTATCGACGGCTTCACCGCGCAGTGCCGAGATAGGGATGATCTCAGCGAATTCATATTCGTTCGAATAAAATTCTATAAGCGGCAAAAGCTCATGTTTTTCTTTGATCTTGTCGATCTTGTTGAGAACGAGCAGGGCTTTCTTTTCCGATTGTTTGATCAGATCGAGCACGAACCTATCGCCGTTTCCCGTCGAAACGCTGGCGTCGCGCATCAGTACGAGCACATCCACGGACAGGATCGCGTCATGCACGGCGGCCATCATCCGGCGGTTCAGCAGATAACCGGGTTTGTGAACGCCGGGCGTATCAACGATGACGATCTGGCCTTCGGGCGATGTGACGATTCCCTGTATCTTATGACGCGTGGTTTGAGGTTTGTTCGAAACGGCGGCGATCTTCTCACCGACCAGACGATTCAAAAGCGTTGATTTCCCGGCATTCGGACGGCCGATAAAGCCCACGTAGCCGCTGCGAAAGTTCTCGTTAGACATTGGATAGAACTTAGCAGAGCCGAAAGTAAAAAGTAAAAAGTAAAAAGCCAAAATCCGGCATTGTGGACTTCCAATTTACTTTACATTTCAACTTTTTACTTGATCTACTGTTCTTTGATCAACCGGGCCTTCGCCGCTAAAGCTTCGTCGTATGCGCCGCCGGTCACGCGGCCGACTTTGATCGCTGCGTCGTATATTCCCATGGCATAAGTTCGGTCGTCGTAGAACTCGTAAAGTTTGGCCAGAGCAACATACGAAAGTGAAAGCAAAGCTGCATCGATCTGCTGTTTTTGCGCGATTCGCAGGACATTCTCGAACGCAACTTTTGCTTCCAGAAGTTTTGCCTTCTGCTGCTCTTCATCCGTTAGCGATTCGGCGGAAAGGCTGGCGACGCGGCCGATGTTGTAAAAGATTCGCGGCTCGGCGGGATTCGTGGTCAAGAGGGCTTTTAATTCCGTAGCCGCCTGAGCGTAATTTTTGCTATCGATAACCTTCGTAATTTCGAGCAGGCGGGTGGTCACCGGATTTTCGGCGATCATAGTTGCCGTCGGGTTTTTCTTCCGTTCTTCCCGGGCGGCGACGGCTCGTTTTCGCGCGTCGGCATATTTTGCATAGCGGCCGCTTTCTTTCGCTGCATCGAAGGACAGCAGCATCTCTCGCATCGACGATGCAATGTCGAAACCCGAATCTTCAACGCTTCCAAGCTGTTCGGCAAAGTAAAAAACGAGGATGGCGCCCTTGTCATAGTCTTCGGAAAGCTGGAGCAGCGTTTCGTCCGCCTGCTCGGCCTTATATTTTTCGAGTATGGCCGAAACGGCCTTTTTTTCATCGACCGTTTTCGCGCGGGTTATATTCTCACGGCTTTGTTCGGTGGCGATGCGGTTGCGGATGCTTTCGTTCTGCTTGGCGTCTATCGCGGCGACCAGCGAACGCGATATCGTCAAATAAACATCGGGCGAAGCTTTCGGATCGGCCTTTCGCCGTTCGTCCAGGAGCAGCTTGATGCTGTCGCGAATCGCGGCAATATCCTTGCTGCTATTTAATACGAGCGGATCGATCACAAACTGCAAAAATCCGCGCCGCACCTCCGAAAAAGTAAGATCGGTTTCCGCCGGCAAAACAACGAAATAATCATCCTTTATATTAAGAAAATTTATATCGCCGACCGGTGCGAGCAGTTCGGGCACGATAAAAAACCTCCGTTCACGCGAGCGGCTTTCTACGTTACTGATCTTGGCTGTCTTGCTCTTTCCCTTCTGCGTTTCGGTCTTAATCTTTTCGGCGTAAAATAGCTGCGGTTTCGTATGCAGATAGCCCAATAGATCGCTTACCATTTCGCGCGCCGAACCTCGCAGGTTCCCGTCGGCCGCTTTCTGGTAAATTTTTATGTAGTCATTAACATTTCCACTGAAACTAGACCGCCGGTAAAAATCACGAACCAGCGGCGCAAAATCCAAAACATCCAGCAGATTGCCGGGCAGATCGCTCGTCACCACTGGATCTGCCAACTCCGGGACCGGTGTCAGAGCATATGCCATCGAAATGAACGGAGCAACAAGCTGTGCATCGGTTTTATCGGGATTGCGGCTTTTGTACGCGATCACGAATTGCGATATTTTGGCACGCAGGTCTTCATTCAGGGCGGCCATGTCGCTCTTCAACTGCTCGCGAAACTTCACCCCGTCCGCCGATAAAGAAGTATTTATGACCGGAACCGATTCGCCCGCCTCACTTTTGGTCCGCGCCGCTTCGAGCGTAGCAAGCACCAGCATCACACGCTTGTCCGGCTCGATCCGGACACCGTAATTCGAAAGATCGAATCCCTGCGGAACGTTCTGAGCGAAAGCCTCATTCGAAGTAATAAAAATAAAAGCCAATAAAATTAATTTTCTCATTGAAACAAAAAATCGAAAGCTCGCGGATACAAGCAACAGCACTTACACAATGGGCGACACTATTGTATTTGCTGCTAGGGCAACGGTCGAAGATACTGCTCGAAAGGCCAAAATAAGCCTACTCGACCTATCTCTGCTCCTCTTTAAAGATGAATAATAACGTATCAAAGATGCATTCTACTAAAACAACCCGCAGTACGGAAAGGATTGATGCATTTGAAATGGCTTCGGGTGCCTTTTTTACCATCACTTTCGTCTTTGGCGTAGTGGTAAAAGACCGGCGTTTTCGGATCTGGTTTTCGCTAGTCTTTTTCCGAGGCTCCCACGACGACAATTGCAATCAATGCTCCAATTATAGCAACTGCATAAATCCAGCCTCTCCGCGGATTTGCTCTTTTCCCCGTGATCAAATTTCTTTGGCCGTCCCCGTGATGTATTTTTTTTATTTCGGTGTACTTGAAGCCGACAGTTTGCTTCGAATCGACTTCGAGTATCTGAAAGAAAATCTCG
>JACMMN010000144.1 GCA_014379075.1 Pyrinomonadaceae bacterium
CGGTTATTACAATTTCCATGGAATCCAAAGTGGTGAAACATACGTTGTGAGCGTGATGAGCAAGCGGTATATGTTCAGCAGCGCGTCGCAAACAGTCACACCCAACGATGACATAGGCAGTCTGGATTTCATTGCAAATTAGCGGAATGACGGGATGACTTGCGTTTTGACTCCTATTATCTTTATTCTCACTTCCAACTCCTGTGAAAACGCAAACAACCAGAATTTCCGCTTCGAGCTATTCAAACACGGCTCCCTTGATCTGGAGCTTTCTTTACGGATCGAATCACGGCTCGGTCGAGATAATACTGGATAATGCCCCGGCACGCTCCGCGGAACTTTTAGCTCAGGATAGGGTCGATGCGGCGCTCGTTCCCGTTATCGCCTATCAAATGCTTGATCGTGCACGCCTCGTAGCGGATGTCTGTGTCGGAGCAAGGGAAGAGGTTCGCAGCGTTTGCCTGGTCACCGACGGCCGGGAACTCGATGCCGTCAGGTCGGTCTCGCTCGATATCTCGTCAAAAACTTCCGTTTGCCTTACAAAAATAATATTCCGCGAATTTTTTGGCTTTGAGCCGGTTTGGAAGGACGCCAAACCCGATCTAGGGGCAATGCTCGCCGAATCGGACTGCGCACTTCTCATCGGCGATCCGGCTCTGAAGATTGCCGCGCATTTAGATACTGATATTTCCTCAGTAGCATATCGGACGTTCGACCTGGCGGAACTCTGGCGGAAGTATACCGGTTTCGGATTTGTCTTTGCGATGTGGATGACGCGGAGCGACAACTGTGAAATTGACTTTGCGGCCGCCCGCGACGAAGGGCTTCTGCATCTGGGCGATATCGCGGCAAACTACCGATCGGAGATCGGACTCAGCGGCGAAGAAATGCTGGCATATTTGTCCGGAAACATTTCGTATTCAATAGACGATTCCATGCAAAAAGGTCTGGAACTGTATTTCGAACTGGCGGCCAAACACGGTTTAATTGATGAAAATAAACCTCTTTCCTTCACCGCTCATTATTGAACCAAACCCGATTGAAACAGCAGCAGCCAAAGCGACACTATCACAAATGCCAATAAACCTAGATCGTTGGTTCCTAATTGTTGTCCCCGTTTTTCCATCGCAATATAACTCCCGGCTAATAAATAACTACATCTATAATCGCGTAAAATTTCTTTGAAAAAGATCACTTTACCCGCGAAATATTTTTTTAATATCAATTTGACGGATCTAAGGCCATGGTTTTGCGGGGCGGAAAGACGCACACATTTACGAGCGGAACTTAGAACAGCGGCCTTTTGATGTCTTCGTGCAGTTGCTCAACATCTATCTTGCCGCCGTTGTCTTTCAGATGTTCGAGCACAATAAGGCCGAGATGGATTCGTTTATCGATGTCCTTCGGATTGGCGATCAGGTAAAGCAGGCTCCGCTGCATTCCGCTCGTGAGACCGTGAAATAGGCGGTCGCCTTCCTGGTCCTGCCGCAAAACTTCCGCAAAATCTTCGGGCATTGGCATGCCGTATCTGCTCTTGTCCGGTTCAAGTTGAACGGTCACCATGTCCCCGTCGTTCAGATCCAATTTTTTTCGGACCGGTTGACTGACGCCAATTGTGAACCGGCCCTTATTCGGCATGAGCGCGCATTGAAAAGTGTGACTTTCATTAAGTGTGCAGACGACGCGGCGCGTTTTGCCGTCGGTTTCAAAGCGTCTGGCGATCTCAGGTGAGATATGCAGAAAATACCATCCCGATGCCGATCTAGTGAGCACGGTTTCGAGGCTTACCGGCTTTACTATTGGTTTCATATGCTCAGCCCATTCTCGGTCCCCTCATTCGTCTCGTTCTGTGGTTAAATTCCCTCGTAATTACGGAACAAGACGAACAGGATGAAAAATAATATTTCTTTCCGATTTACCTAGATCGACCCAAGGGCAGCTACATTGCTTTCTATCTCTTTCCATCACCTTTTGATAAGATTAGCAACAGGAATAAGAGATGAGCAACGACATTCAGCCAATTTTAGATAAAGCATTGGAAGGCGAAAGACTGACTTCGGAAGATTGCACCGAACTTCTGGAATCGAACGATTTTGTCCGCATCGGCCTGGCCGCCCACGAGATTCGGATGCGAAAAAATCCGACTGATGTGGTCACGTATATCATCGACCGCAACATAAATTACACCAACGTCTGCAACGTGGTCTGCACCTTCTGCGCATTCTACCGTCGGCCCGGAAAGCCCGATACCTACGTTCACAGCATCGAAGAGATTGAAAAGCGTATTGATGAAACTATCGCTCTCGGCGGCACGGGCGTGCTGATGCAGGGCGGGCTGCACCCGGATTTTAATATCGAATGGTACGAAGATTTGTTGCGGACTCTGCATGCGAAGTATCCAAAGTTTCAACTTCACTGCTTCTCGCCGCCGGAAATTCACAACATCTCGCTGATCTCGAAGCTCGATTATGTGACGATCATGCAGCGGCTAAAGGACGCCGGATTGAACTCAATGCCCGGCGGCGGCGGCGAGATTCTGGACGACGAAGTGCGTGCCCGCGTTTCGACCAAATGCAATACGCAGGAATGGCTCGACGTAATGCGCGCAGTGCATAAGGTCGGGCTGCGTTCGACGGCGACGATGATGTTCGGTATCGGCGATAATGTTTCGCACCGCGTAAAACACCTGCAGCGTGTCCGCGATGTGCAGGACGAAACCGGCGGCTTTACGGCATTTATCCCGTGGACGTTCCAACGCGAAAACACCGCCCTCGGCCGCAAGATCACCGAAGAACCCACCGGCATAGACTATCTGAAAATGCTCGCCGTTTCCCGCCTGTTTTTGGACAACATCGATCACATCCAGGCTTCATGGCTGACGCAAGGCCTAAAGCTCGGCCAAACCAGCTTGCGTTTCGGCGCCGACGACATGGGCTCGATCATGATCGAAGAAAACGTAGTCTCCGCCGCCGGAGCCAACAACGAAGCCAACGAACGCGACCTCCGCTACCAAATCCGCGAAGCCGGTTTTATTCCGCAGCAGCGTGATATTTTGTACAATTACATCCACCGCAAAGGTATTGACGATATTGATATTAAAAAATCAATGCCACTGAAGAAGTTGAGCGTTGCGTTTGCGGATTAGTGTCTCCCGCGATAGACGAACAGTGAATATCATTATGCATTCTAAACGGAATATTCTTCTTCTTTGCATTGTATTACTTCTCTTCTCTTCGATGAATGGCCTTGCCCAGAAGCGCCTGCCGATCATTGACATGCACATGCACGCACGGACGGCGGCACACTATGGCCCTCCCCCACAACCGATGTGCGCCGAGGTTAAACAAATGCCGTTTTGGGATCAGTCAAAGACGTTCGGCGATTCGCTCGGCTCGCAGCCGCCAGCGTGCAAATTGTTGATGTCCCCCATGACCGATGAGGCGTTATTTCAGGAAACTCTCAACGTCATGAAACGCTATAATATGATTGGCGTCCTCGGGGGTTACGATCCTGGCCTGGTTGCAAAATGGGTCAAAGCGGCACCTGAACGTTTCATTTCCGGACTCGATTTTCGTCTTGATAAAGCGACCGGAACGGCTTCGTCAGCTCAAAATGCGGCATCCTTCAAACCGATGTCCCCGGATGATATTCTTTCACTTCATTCGTCCGGAAAACTGCAAGTTTTCGCCGAAATCACAAATCAATACGGCGGCATTTCCCCAGACGATCCAAGAATGGAACCATACTGGTCGCTTGCGGAAAAACTGGATATCCCAGTGGGAATTCATCTAGGGCCGGGAGGTCCGGGCGAACCTTACCTCGGAAATCCCAATTACCGGGCATGGTTGCAAAGCGCCCTTACATTAGAGGACGTGTTGGTCAGGCACCCGAAGCTGCGGGTGTACATAATGCACGCAGGATACCCATTCCTCGACGATCTTCTAGCCCTCTTATTTACCCATCCGCAAGTGTACGTCGAGGTAAGTATGCTCGCAAATGTCGAACCGCGACCGGCGTTTTACCGTTATTTAAGGACATTGGTCGATGCAGGTTACGGCAACCGTGTCATGTTCGGTTCAGACCAGATGGTTTGGCCGGGATTGATAGAGCCGGCCATCCGGTCAATTGAATCCGCACCTTTTTTGTCGGCGAAATTAAAAAGGGACATTTTCTACAATAATGCAGCTCGGTTTCTTCGATTAAGCAAATCCGAGATTGCGCGCCATAAACAACTCTAATCTGAACTGCACTAAAGTTCTTGTCAACTTGACAAGAACTA
>JACMMN010000145.1 GCA_014379075.1 Pyrinomonadaceae bacterium
CCATTTTAATATCGAATGCGATGCGATCGTCGTGATAGACGGCGACGGCGAGGACGATCCGGCCGATGTGCTGCGTCTGATCAAGCGTTGCGGCGAAACACAGTTTACGAAAATGGTCTTTGCCCGGCGTGCCGAACGCAGCGAGGGAACTGCCTTTAAGTTCTTTTACGTGCTGTACAAGCTTCTATATCGAATTCTGACGGGCAAGGAGATCCGCGTCGGGAATTTCAGCATCGTGCCGTACGAGCTTCTGCCACGTCTTGTTTGCGTGTCCGAGATCTGGAATCATTATTCGGTCGGCGTAATAAAAGCCAGGCTTCCCCGCGTCGAAATTGTCACGAACCGGCGCGAAAGGCTGGCGGGCGAGTCGAAGATGAATTTCGTGTCTCTTGTCGCGCACGGCCTGAGCGCCATTTCGGTCTACGCTGATGTCGTCGGGATCAGGCTTTTGATATCTACCCTGGTGCTGATAATTGCGTCGATCATCGGAATCCTGATAACGGTCGCGATACGCCTGACGACCGATGCGGCGATTCCTGGCTGGGCGACCACGCTCACCGGCATCCTGTTTTTGGTGGCTCTGCAGGCATCGGCGCTTTCAGTGTTTTTCGTTTTTATCGTTTTGAATTCCCGCAACAATATAAGTTTTTTGCCTGTAAAGGATTACCTGCCGTTTATCTTGCGAATGAGGACGGTGTATTCGCGTAAATGACGGATTTTACATACATCGGTTCGGAACTCGACGTTTTCGCGTTCGCGTCCAATTGGAAGTCGTATTACAAGGGCTTGATCGCCGAATATATCGGCCGCAATGTTTTGGAAGTCGGCGCGGGGATCGGTGCCACCACACAAACTCTTTGCGACGGCAGCCAGGAACGCTGGATCTGCCTTGAACCTGACCCGAAGCTTGCCGATCAAATAAAGACGAAGATCGATTCAGGTGAGCTTCCGAAATGCTGTACCGCCAGAAACGGTACCGTGGCCGAAATGTCAGGGTCGGATAAGTTCGATTCGATCCTCTACATCGATGTTCTGGAACATATCGAAGCCGACAGAGAGGAGCTTGAAAGCGCCGCACGACTGCTGAAAAACGAGGGTCATTTGATCGTTTTGTCGCCTGCGCATCAGGGCCTGTACACGCCTTTCGATGCAAAGATCGGGCATTTCCGCCGCTACACAAAGGCGACGCTTTCATCTGCTGTCCCGGCGAACCTGAAACTAGTTAAATTGATCTATGTGGATTCATTCGGTGCTTTGGCATCGGCCGCAAACCGATATATCCTAAAAAGCGACGCTCCCACGAAGAAACAAATACTTTTTTGGGACACCAAGATCATTCCTTTTTCACGGTTTTTCGACTCTAAGCTCGGTTACGCTCTGGGCAAATCCGTGATCGGTGTATGGAAAAAGGAATGATAAGGATCCGGCCGCGCAGTGCGTTGTCGGGATATTGAGGAGAAAATTATTGAAAGGGGTTATTTTAGCGGGCGGATTGGGCACCAGGCTTAGTCCGCTGACCAGAATTACGAACAAGCATCTTTTGCCCGTGCATAATGAGCCGATGATCTATTATCCGATCAAGACTCTGATAAATGCCGGTATCGAGGATATTATGATCGTGACCGGCGGTAATTCGGCGGGCGATTTCTTGAAGCTTTTGCGTAACGGAAAGGATTTCGGGCTGAAGCATTTGAATTACACTTACCAGGATGGCGAGGGCGGCATCGCAGATGCCCTTTCGCTCGTCGAGCATTTTGCCGATGACGAAGCGATTTGTGTAGTTCTCGGCGATAACATAATCGAGGGCAATATCCGTTCTGCCGCCGAGGCTTACGAAAGGCAGGGAAACGGAGCGAAGATACTGCTCAAAGATGTGCCCGACCCGCAGCGTTTCGGCGTGCCGGAACTTGACGGCAGCCGGGTCGTTCAGATCGAAGAGAAACCGTCGCAGCCGAAGTCCAGTTATGCGGTTATCGGGATCTATTTTTACGATTCGAGCGTTTTCGATGTCATCAAAACGCTTGTACCGTCCGGGCGCGGCGAACTTGAGATAACGGATGTCAACAATCACTACATAAACCGCGGAGAAATGACATGGGACGAGCTCGAAGGCTGGTGGACGGACGCCGGTACCTTCGAAAGCCTTTTGCGTGCCTCGAATATGGTCGCAGAATCTGGTGCGAACAAAGTTTAACCGATTAAAAGGGGAGGTTAACTGAAGATTTCCTCCAGATCGCGGGCGCTGTGCAGGACGCGCAAAATGGCTACCACAAGCTCGAACTCCCGGTAGAAAATCAAATAATTGCCTTCGGGAAAACTGCGGATCTGCGGCATCAGTTCCGGACGCTCGCGCCCGGCCTTTGGGGTTTGGGCGAGCATTTCAAAGCGCGCTATAAATCTGTCATATAATGCAAAAGGAGGCTTCGATGTTATCTCCGGCGATGTAGGTAAGAATTTCATCAATATCGTCGTCCGCCTGTCTGGTGATGATATAACCGGCCATTAGATTTGCTTTTTAAGTAGGAGACGTTCCTTCATTTCAGCCATAACCTCGCTGCCGTCTCGAAATCGCCCGGCTTCCAAATCATCGACACCTTTTTGAACTTCCTTACGTAGATTGTCCAGCTTCATTTGCCGGAATTCGTCACGTTGCTGCAAAAGGCGCAGGCCTTCGCGAACAACTTCGCTGGCGGAATTATACATTCCACTTTCTACTTTATAGCTGATAATACGTTCCAGTTCCGGGGTTAAAGATACGTTCATAACGGTTGATCCATTTTGAAATTATCTTAAGATATTCGGGTACGAATAGCAATCTTTGTTATCGGCATCGATTTGGATTTTCAATTGCAAACTTCCGTTTGCATATGAAGTATTGCGAGTTAAAATTGTATGTGGTTAAGGTTATGAATTTTAAAAACGCTGACATTCTTGAGGTAGTAATTTATCCGTTAAAAAAATACCACGACGACCGCGGCTGGCTGGCGGAATTGTTTCGCCATGACGATCTGACGGAAGAGTTTTATCCGGTCATGTCGTATATTTCGTTTACAAGGCCGGGAATCCGTCGCGGTCCGCACGAGCATGTCGATCAGGCCGACCTGTTTTGCTTTATCGGCCCATCGACCTTCAATATGAGGATGTGGGACAACCGGCCCGATTCTCCGACCTATAATTGCATGATGTCGTTCGATGCCGGTGAAGAGTATCCGATGGCGGTCATCGTACCGAAAGGCGTGGTTCACGGTTATAAAAATGTCGGCGCCATCGATGGAATGGTGATAAACTGCCCGAATCGGCTGTTCATGGGCGAAGGCAAACGCGAGCCGATCGATGAAATTCGCCATGAAGACGATCCCGACACGATATATAGAATGGATTAGAGTCGCGAGTTCGCATTTCAGCTTTTCGTCGCTAAAAAAAACATTTGCTGAAGCGTGAATTCAGAGCGCTTTTGGCGGCCGTCAGCGATTTCCCCGCACTTTCGCATGATCGGATGCCGCAATAAAACGCCGCATCTGATCCGCCGGCCGCCAAATCCCTTTTTTTCAATGAAAATTCTTCGAATCATCGCCCGCCTCAATGTCGGCGGGCCGGCGCGCCATGTTGTTTGGCTAACGGATGAACTGCAGGACGCGGAGTTTCAATCCGTTCTTGTCGCC
>JACMMN010000146.1 GCA_014379075.1 Pyrinomonadaceae bacterium
CAGCATTTGGTTTGCACGACAGCTCAAGGTTTTCAGTGGAACGCACTAGTTTCACTCGGAACTCACTGTTCCTTTCTTGTTGTTCGTCGGCAACAGCCACGCGGATGGAGACTCCATCTGTGTCACGGTCAACTTGCTTTCGGTATGTTGTTGTCGGAAACTTCGACTTCACGACAAATCGAGGCGGAGTTGACAAGTGGAATGCGCACAGCATTTGGATTGCATGATGACTCAAGGCTCTAAGTGGAACGCACTAGTTTCACTCGGAACTCACTTGTTCCTTTCTTGTTCTTCGTCGGCAACCCGCGCGGATGGAGACTCCATCTGTGTCACGGTCAACGTGCATTCGAAATGTTGTTGTCGAAAACTTCGACCTCTCAGCAAATCGTTGCGGTAAAGTTGACAGTGGAATGCGCACAGCATTTGGATTGCATGATGACTCAGGGCTCTAAGTGGAACCCACTAGTAACACGCCTAAAGCACTTTATCAATTCTTTATCTTCGTAGGGCTTCGTGAGATATTGCGACACGCCGTTTTCGAGCGCTTTTTCACGGTGTTTATCGGCGGATCGGGACGTGATCATTATCACCGGGATCGATCTGAATTCTTCCGAACGCTGGAGCGAAGCCGCTAGTTCGTAACCGTCCATTCGCGGCATTTCGACGTCGGTCAGGATCAGTGCCGGCAGGTTTTCGCCGGATTGGAGCATTTCCATCGCTTCGACACCGTCCTTGGCGGTGAAGGCGAGCCAGCCGGCGTTCTCGACCGCTTTAGAGGTCATATGCCGCACGCTCGGGCTGTCGTCGACGATCATTATCCTCATTTTCTCCGGTTCGGGCGGAGGCGTTTCAAGTTCGGCCCTTTTCTTGCTGCCATTCTTCAACAAAAACGGCATATCGAGTATCGGAACGATATCGCCGCTGCCCAGAATGGCGGCGCCGATCACGCCCCGGAGGTTTTCAAGAGGCTTGCCCAGCGGCCGGATAACGACCTCTTCGGATTTTAAAATTTCGTCGACCATAAGTGCACAAGTGGTTTCTGAAGTTTCCAGTAATAGAGCGTTGATCTGTTCGCCGGCGTGCTGATCGCCGTTCGTGGTCCCGACATACGCGGCGAGGTTTTTGAGCGGGAATTTTCCGGAGCTTAGGTCGAGGATCCTGTCGCTGCCGTTTTGTTTTATATCGGACGAAGCGAATTCGCCTATATGCTTGATCAATTTTACAGGCAAAGCGAATAGGTGACGGTTCGCCTTAACTATAAGCACATTCGTCACGGCGATCGGAAGCGGCACGCGGATCGTGAACATCGTCCCTTTTTGCGGGATCGAATCGATGCAGATCGTGCCCTGACGTGCTTCGATGCTCTCGCGGACAATACTCATCCCGACGCCTCGGCCGGCGCTTAGATTCAGCTTTTCAGCAGTCGTCAAACCGGTCACGAACATAAGCTCGAAAACTTCCTCGTCCGCCATCGTGTCGGCGGCTTCGCGGGTGATCAAACCGGTGAGGTATGCTTTTTCCTTGAGCGAAGCAGCGGCTATCCCGCGGCCGTCGTCCGAGATCTGCAGCACAATATGCGTTTCTTCGTTTACCAATCTGATCTTGATCGTGCCGGTTTCGGGCTTTCCCAGGAGCCGCCGAGTGTCCGACGCTTCGATACCGTGAACCACGGCATTGCGAAGCAGGTGCATGAGCGGTTCGATGAGGGAATCGAGTATGTGCGTATCGATCTCGATGTGTTGATTCTCGATCGTTACGACCGCGCGTTTGAATTCTTCTTCACACGTGACCTGCACGGCGCGCTGGAGCCGGGTGGCAAGCGTGCCGAATTCGACCATGCGAATACGCATCAGCTTTTCCTGCATGTCCTCGATCAGGCGGCGCTGCTGTTCGAAAAGCGATTCCAGATTACCTTTGACCGCGTCCAGTGCCGTATTTATCGCGAAGGTGTCGCGGGTCGTTTCAGACAATTCGCGGGTGCTTTCGTGAAACTCCGTGTAGCGGTCGAATTCGAGCGGGTCGAAATCGGCGGCCGAATAGGGAAGCCGTGAAGCATTCGGCGACAGAGCCATATTATCCTGGCGGTTTTGGCCCGATCCGAGCATCGACGCTTCGAAATCCATTTCCAGCTTGGTGTTCGCGGACTGGAGGCGGCGGGTGCTGTTTTGCAGTTCGCCGATCTGCTGGTCGAATTCCACCAGTCTTTGTTCGAAGACGGAGCGGCTGACCACGAGATCATGGACGATCTTCACCATCTCGTCGAGCCTTTCGAGCGAAACACGGACGATCGACCGCGGCGGTGTCGCTTTGGCCGCGACCTCGAGGCCGATCTCCGCCAAAACGGGTTCGAGAATAGCGGAAGGTGCAATAAACGCGGGTTCGACGGCGATCTCGACCGGCATTTCTACCTTGTTTTTTAGATCGAAAAAGACCTTATCGAAATCTTCGTAAACCCGGGTAACCCTGGCGGCAAGCTGGGGCGAGTGTTCGCCGGCCGTGATCGCTTTCAGGCAATCCGTCGATGCGAGCAGGATAGTGAAAATTCGCTCGTCGGGACCGATCTCGTTTTCCGCCAGATGATCCAGCAGGTCTTCGATCCGGTGGGCAAGTTCCGACGGCTTCTTTAGGCCGACAATGCCGGCCGCACCTTTAAATGTGTGCGCATTCCGGCGGATCTCCCAAAGAGCATCACGGTCGTCAGGCGTTTTAGCGAGAATATCCAGGCTTGTGTCGATATTCTTCAGAAGGTCGTCGGCTTCCATCGCAAAGATCTCGAGCATCTCGGCGTCGATCTCAAAATCGTCGTCCGCCGGCGATTCGAAGCTTTCCGGCTCCGATTGGACAATTTCGGGACTGCTGTCTATCTGGAGGATGTCGAAGGACTCTTCGAAAAGATCGGACATATCGTCCGAAAAGCTGTCCGAACCCAGGTGGATGGTTCCTATCGACGCCTCGATCCGGGCCAGAAGATCGAGAAGTTCATGCGAATTGTTATGCGGAACCGGTTCCCGCGAAACAATGAACGATCTGATCCGGTCTTCAAGAAGTTGTGCCGTCGACGCTATTTCCTGAAGACCGAACTGGGCGGCGGCGCCTTTCAGCGATTGGACGGCGCGGAGAGGCGTTCCCAATTCGTTCTGGGACTGGCCGTCCTGGACGAATACAAGAATGCCGCCGCGGATGCTCTGCAGCATGCTTTCGGCCTCGTCTGTAAATGCTGATAGAAGTTCGGGATCCATTGTTTTTTGACGGAACTCTTGAGCGGCTCTAATTCACAAAAGAGCTTGTTTCGGGCGACGAGGGAGCAGAGGTGTTCATTTCGGGCGGCAGTTTGAACGGCGAGACAGAGCTTCGGAGGCTGCCGGATAGCTGGACCAGCGTACGCACGGATTCGGCGGCCCGTTTGGAACCGAGCTGGACCAGTTCGGTGACATCCGAAATGCTTGACATGGCGGTCGAGATATCCGCGGAGCTTTTTGCCTGGACCTTTGCAGATTCGGATATCGACTGCAGAAGTTCGGCGAGATTGGCGGAAACCTTTTCGATCTCAACGAGCGATTGGCCCGCCTTGTCTGCCAATGCCGAGCCGACGATGACTTCGTGGATCGTTTCTTCCATCGATGCGAGAACTTCCTTTGTCTCGACATTAATGGTTTGGGTCAATGCGGAGATCTGCTGTGTCAGCTTGTTCGAGCGCTCGGCGAGGCGTTCTACCTCATCGGCAACGACGCCGAAACCTGAGCCTGACGTGCCGGCGGATGTTGCCTGCAGCGAAGCGTTCAAGGCCAGTAGACTAGTCCGGTCGGAAAGGTCAGATATCAGGCTGACGATCTGGCTGATCTCCTGCGAGCGTTCGCCCAGTTTTTTGATGCGCTTCGCCGTTTCCTGGACCTGTTTTCTAATACAGTTCATCGCATCGATATTCTCTCTCGCGGATTTTGTGCCGAGCCGGGCATTATTTAGCGATTGCGTCGCAACTTTAGCGGCGAGGGTCGCGTTGTCGGAAACTTCGTGGATCTGGACGACCATGTTTGAGATCGCGGCTGTGGTCCGCGAGATCTGCGATGCCTGTGCGACGCTTCCGCGGGCGAGCTGCTCGGTCGTTTCGTTGATCGCGCTCGCCGATGTGCCGACCTGCTGCGTAATGTCCTTGACCTGTTTAATGAGCGAACGCAGATTGTGCGTCATCGAATTGAATGCGTCGGCTATGGCACCGGTGATCTCCGGCCCGACCTCTGCCTGTACGGTCAGGTCGCCGGCCGAAACTTCGGAAACTTCGTCGAGTAATTTTTTCACCGAATTGTGCAGGCGTTCGCGCGTTTCCTGGGTTTGAACCAGCAGCCGGAGCTTTTCGACCATGTTCCGCATCGAATGGCCGAGCACGTCCGCATCTGAAAGCGGATCGACGCCTTCCGTCAAATTCCCGGCGGCGATGCGGTCCGCGGCCCCCGATTTCATTTTGAGATACTGCGAAACGCTTCGCAGCGAATCCAACAGCTCGGTGTCGCTTTCGTCGTTATACAGTTCGCCCTGCGAAAGGCCGTGCGCGATCTCGGAGGCCTGTTTCAATTCGCGCTTCATTTGGGCGTTGGAGAGGTTTGCCGCAGCAAGGGCGAACACCGAGATCGCCATCGCGAAGAAAAGCGTGGCCAGGCCGGCCGTCCTGTTTTCCGTAAGGCCGAAATTCGCCGCAAAGACAAGGGCCGTGCCGAGCACCAAAAGGATCGCCGCGATCAGCGAGGAAGCCTTGACTATAAGATTCCAGATCGGGTTATCCATTACTTGCTAATTCTCTCCCTGTAATTCAAGCGGTTCCGAGCTTTGAGCGTCCGAATGCGTTCCGAAGTCGGCGGAAAAATCTTCTTCGGCGGCCGCTTTCATTTTTTCGTTCGAAGCGGTCCGCAGATCTATTATCGAATCGCGCAGATTTTCGAGCGGCGTCGAAAATTTTGCGACGGCCTGATCGCAGTCCTTGAGATTGGTCTCGATCTCATTCGAGTCGGCCGAGCATTCGTCAAGGATAGACAGTAGTTGCTGCATATCGGACGAACCTTCGTTTTGGCCGGCTTCTATCCTGGTTTTAAGGTGAACGAGGCCGTCGAAAAACGGGGCGAGCTGATCCATTGCCTCGCCGCTTTTTGCGGTCTCATCCGAAATGGCCGTGACATCGGCGATCAGCATTTTCAGCCCGGCCTGAGCGTCCTCAACCTCACGGACGATCGATTCGTTTATCACGGAAACTTCGTCATTGACACGGCCCGCGCGTTCGGAAAGGGAAGCGATCTCGTCGGCGATAAGCGAAACACTGCCGCCGTTCGCGGAACCTGCCTGGATCGACGTATTAAGCGCGATCATGTTCGAACGCCGGGCAAGATCTTCGGCTAATTTGGAAACTTGCGTTATCGCTTCGGACTGGCCGTGAATACGCTGAAGTTTTTGCGATGCCGCGGTTATCTGTTTTCGAAGGCCCTGGATAGCATTTGCGGTTTCGGAGGCTGATCGTTTACCGGCTTCGAAATCCTTCATCGATTTGCCGACGCCTGACAGAGTGGCGGAAACCTCGGTCGAGATCTGCTGCAACTGGCCCGGCGTTTGCGTAAAAACCGCCGTCGCCCGTTTGATCTTGCGGGTCAAATTGTCGTCATTTTCGATAGCCGTGCGAATCAGTTTCCTCGCTTCCATCGACGAGCGGTTCGCATCCGCCGCATTTACCTGTATGTGACGGACCAGTTCAGATTGTCGCGACAAAAGCGAACGGACCGCGTCGGAAATTGCCTTGGTTTCCGGAAAGCCGCTGCGGATATTGACGTCCAGATTGCCGTTTTTGACGGTCGCGAGATCCGCGATCAATTGGCTGACCGCATTCTGAAGCTGGCTGAGTTCCTTGCCTGCATCGACCGAATCAGTCACCTTTGAAACCAATTTCTGGAACGATGTACTTAAACGGTCGGAATTTTGAAGCGGCGTGAGGGCGGTCTCGGTGTTGCCGGATGAGACACCATCCATCATCCCCATGAGGTTGTGCAGCTGCTGGCTGTTCCGGTGAAGCGTCTGAAGCAATTCGTCGGTTTCACTCGAACCGGTCGTTTTCGGAAGCGATACGGCCGGGCTGCGTTCCAGGCTCTTTGCCAGCATATTCACTTTTTCGATCGGACGGAGGACTTCGTTCGAAATCCACCAGCCGAAGACCATCGTGCTGAACGACGTCAGCATAAATGCCACAAGGACGATAAAAAACGTATTGCCGGTAAAAAATGAAGCGGCGAGATAGGCGAGCAATCCGAAAAAACAGTTGAGAACGGCTAAGGCGCTCACGGCAAGCCATATCTTGCCCCTGAGCGTGTTCATCATAAAATCGGTTGAATTCTTAGCCATCCCTTGCTCCAAAAAATTTAGAATTGAATTGATATCTCGGCAGAAAGTCTTTCAATATCGATCAAGTTGAAAACACTCCCCTCATGCTCTATTCTCCGGACAAGTTCGGCCGCACCCATGTGGGACGGAAGCATAACTACTTCGTGCATCCTGTCGACCGGAATTGCAAATTGGGTCTCGTTCTCATTCCGCTGAAGCACGATCATTTTCGATTTGGCGTTCGCCGCTCCGCTTTCTTCCTTTAACAGGTCTTTCAGGCTCAATACGGTGACCACTTCGCCCCGAAGAGCGGCGATCCCGAGCACGCCGCGCGGGGCATTCGGCAAAATTGCCACGGACAGGGGGTGAATTACCTCGGCGACCATTTCGGCAACGACACAATAAAGCTTGTCGCCGAAGTAAAAAGCGATGAACCTTTCGCACGTTTGTGCTGCGGAATGCTCATCGCGAATTGAGGAAAGTGGCAGATTTGTAAATTCAACCGGATCCAGCACATCCAATTCCTGATTCAGATCGATCATTTTTGTTTAAAAGCTTATGCTTCACTTTTCAAGTAGGTTTCGACTGCCTTCATCAGTGTTTCCGGCCCAAAAGGTTTTGTAATGTAACCGGACGTTCCCGCCATGCGGCCGCGGACCTTGTCAAAGAAACCATCCTTGCCGGATATCATAACGACCGGCACATCCTTGGTCATATCGTTCGCCCGGATCATCTTGCAGACCTGATAACCGTCCATTCTCGGCATCGTTATATCGAGCAGAATGAGATCGGGTGTTAGATCCTGAAGGCGTTCCATTGCTTCGACGCCGTCATTGGAACAAAAGACATCGTGTCCGCATTTTTCCAGTTTGCCGGCGATCAACTTGCGAACGGTCGGGCTGTCATCGACAACCAGAATGGTCTTGCCCTTTGGCATCGCCTCGTTCACTTCTTCCTGCTTCTTTATTTCCTCGAGGCGGATAAGCAGGGCGTTGACCTGGCTTGAAAGCACTACATTGTTCGGATTGACCTGCGACGCTTCGTGCAGATACGAATAGCCACGCTGAAGATTACGCAGGTTGAGGTGGCCGATGCCGAGCATCGTCAGTTCCGCCTCCGTAAAGTCGCGCGATGTTTTCTCGGATTCCATCTTTTCGACCGCGTCGCGAAGGATGAATTTATCTGCATGCTGATTTGCCATCAGCATTTCAAGGTCAGAGAGCGTGAGCATCGCCATGCAGCCCTGACATATAAACGCCTGGGCATCGTTCACGGCGGTGCAAAACGGGCAGGGAGCCATAGATGCCGGTGAATCGCTTTCGATCTTTCTGGCGAAAACTACGGTTTCGTAAGGGTTGATCGACGCCATGGTCATTTCGCCGCCTTCCGGCAGTTCGGCATACGGCATCGGAATGCTGTCCTCGAAAAACCGGAGCCCGACAGGCTGGTCGTCCGTTTCGTCAAAGCTTGCCCTAAATTCGCTCACCGGGTCATTATTCGATTCGAGAGCTTCGTCGGGAGCCTGCGCGAATGCCATAGGCGCGTCGGCAATGGAATCTTCCCAACTCGGGTGAACTTCTTCAGCGACGAATTCGGGCATTTCCGGTGCGGAGACTTCGGAAACATTGTCCGTGCTGAATTCGGCGGCCGGAACTTCGTCCGCCACCGTCTGATGAATTTCAGCCGACTCGAAACTCTGCGGCTCGTCTTCATCTGAAAGGGATTCGAACGACGATTCTTCGCTGACCTCGACCGGTGCGGCATATTGAGCAACAGTATCGTCCTCGTTTGCCATTAGTTCGTCGTCCGACGGATCTTCGGCGAACTCGACTACCGGGCTGTCACTCGAATTATCCTCAGCGGGTTCGACGTATGAAGACACTGCTTCGTCGGCGGACGCTAATTCCTCTTCCGCGGACTCTTCGGTGAATTCAACTACTTTTTCTTCATTTATGAGATCTTCGAAGGAACTAAAATGAAATGTTTGAGCAAATGCGTCGGGACCTATATTGGAGCTGGACATCATCATGTCCAGCTGGACTTCTTCGCTGATGCCTTCTGGAAACTGCAGCTCTTCTGTCGGCTGCCTGTCGTTAACGGCGGTTTCGTGTATTGAGTGATCTTCGGTAGCGGATGCCTCCACAGTTTCCGATTCAATCGGTTCTTCAACTGCCGCTTCAACGGCAGCGGGAGCGACTGCATCCATGATCGATCTCAGCGAATCGAGGCCCGATCTGGCCGCGGCATTGTCCGGGTTGATCGCCAGAACCTGCTCGAACGATCTGATCTTTTCTTCGAATCCGTCCGCAAGATGCGAGCGCAGGACCCACGCCTCTTCCGAATCGGGAGTTTCTGCGAGTATTGCGTCGATCAGGTCGTTGGCTTCACCGACTTTGCCGGAAACGGCGGCGCTTCGGGCTTCCGCGAGCAGTTTTTGATTCGCATCGAATCTCGCAGCCCTGTATGCTGCATTCGCGGCTTCGTTGTCAGGCTCGATATTAAGAACTTTTTCCAGGTACGCCATCTTTCCTTCATTCGAATCGGAAAGCGATGCCATCCATAGCCACGCCATGCTGTTTTGCTGGTCGTGTTCGAGCGCCTGGTTAAAATACTGGATCGCGGCGTCGGGCTGTTTCGCCTCGGCGGCATCTATCCCGCGCTGGACGAGATTTTTCGCAAGCAGGGATTTTGTCGCAGCGGTCCATTCCAGAGCACGGGGATTGTCCGGATTTATTTCGAGCACGTTATTCAGGAACACGAGCAGTTCTTCGGGATATTCGCTGATCGACGCCAGCCACAGCCATGTACTTTCGTTGGTTGCGTCCAGTTCCGCCGCACGAAGCAGGGAGACCCGTGCCTTAACACGATTTCCGGCCTGCGCGGCCTTTATGCCCTCGCGTAGGTTCTCATCGGCTTCGTGAGATCGCACAGGGTTTACGGATTCAGCCGCATCGGCTTCGACAAATGGCACCACGGACGGATTGGGTTCAAATTCTAATCTCATAGATGTGTATGGTAATTACTCAAGCGGGCTAGATTTGATCGAAATTGAATGGAAGATCAGTGCGGCGGCGCCCAATTTCAACCTAAATACAGTAGCAATATAAATGCCAAAGCGAATCGGGGCGGCGAATCGTTGTTAAATACGTGATTTAGGCTTAAAATATGGGCTTCGCGAACCTTTTGATCGGCATACCCGATTAAATGTGGCGGAGAAAAGCTGGGTTAAGTGACAAAAAACGTCACTGACAATTGACAAAAAGTCGCAATTTTCCGGCGGAAGCCTGACCGTGTCGAATGGGATTCTTACACGCACAGCCGCAGAAAGCCCTTCCTTACAGTCGCGCTTTCTGCCCATAGAAATCTGATGAACGAAAACGAAATTATCGCTGATGTGATAATAATCGGCGGCGGCCCGGCAGGGCTTTCGGCAGCGCTATGGTGCTGCGAACTGGGAATGAAAACGATCCTATTTGAGAAGGAGACGGAATTCGGCGGCCAGCTTTTAAGCATTTACAATCCCATCAAAAATTATATCGGTGTCGAAACAGGTAATGGAAGGGAATTGCGCGATCTTTTTTTAAAGTCCGTTGAGAACCGTGACTTTCTGCGGCGACTGGAAGCGGATGTTGCTGAAATCAACGTGACAAACAAAACGGCCGTTTTAAGAAGCGGAGAAATCTTCACTTACAAGGCCCTGATCGTTGCGACCGGAGTCAGAAGGCGGAAATTAGGCGTCTATGGCGAAGAAGAATTGCAAGGCAGAGGCATTATAGACTCAGGTTCGAAATACCGCGAAAAAGCTGCCGGCAAGACAGTCGTGATCGTCGGCGGCGGTGATGCCGCGATCGAAAACGCGCTCATTCTGAGTGAATATGCGGCAAAGGTTTATGTAGTTCATAGACGGAACTCATTCCGCGCCCGTGACGAATTTCTCCAACAAGCCCGGCAGCATCCGCGAATCGAGCTCCTCACAAACGCTGAACCCGGAAAATTTACCGGCGCTCAAACGCTCGAATCAGTAGAGATAAAAGATCTGCAAACCGGCGAGGTCAAAATGCTGCCGGCGGACATTGCCCTCATACGGATCGGCGTTGAGCCCAATACAGAAATGCTTCGCAGCCAACTCGATCTCGACCCAAACGGCTACATAATGATCAACGCCCATTGCGAAACGAACATCATGGGCATCTACGCCATCGGCGACGCCGCGAACCCTAAATCCCCAACGATCAGCACCGCCGCCGGAACCGCCGCCGTCGCCGCCAAGTCCGCCTTTAACTGGACAACCCAAAATAAACCTGTATAATTCCGACAACTCAAAATCCCAAAATTTGAATTTTATCCAAAACGTTTTGCTCCTTTTGAAAGTTTTGGGCTTGCTAAATAAGCATTTCTTCGTATTTACAGTCTTTTTAAGTATTCGCTTTAAATGGAACAAAAAATGCGTTGGCTTTAGTCAACATTTCTTCAAAGAAGTAATCTGACAATTAAGGAGGAGCTATGCACATTAGCATTCTGAAGACCAGTATTTTTTCAACATTACTGGCTGCGTTTATTTCTTGCTTTTTGGCTATAGGCACATTTGGCCAAACTGCATCATCAGGCGTTTCAGGTTCGGTTGTGGATTCTCAAGGCCTTGTCGTTTCGGGCGCGACCATTCGGCTGCTTAACGACGAAACCGGATTTAGCCGCACCACTGTGACGAGCGACGGCGGAGCATTCAGTTTCTCCAGCGTACCGCCTGGGACATATCGCTTAGAGGTGGAAGCAAATGGCTTTAAGAAATTGATCCAGTCCAATGTGATCGCACTGGTAGATAAGACGGCCGATGTAAATGCGATGCTCGAGGCGGGCAATATTACCGAGGTGGTTAATGTTGAAAGCGCCGGGCTTGAATCGATCGTCAACACTCAGGATGCGAGCCTGGGTAACAACTTCGTTTCCAAGCAGATTCTGCAGCTTCCGCTTCAGGGCCGCAATGTGGCAAGCCTTTTGAGTTTGCAGGCCGCTGTGACGCCTGACGGTTCGGTCGCCGGCGGACGCCGGGATCAGGCGAATATCACGCTCGACGGGATCGACGTAAACGATCAGCAGACAGGGCTTAATCTCGACCAGACCGGAGCTTTCTCGCCGGTCCTTCGTGTCAACCCGGACTCGGTCGACGAATTTAGAGTTACGACATCGAATCCGGACGCCAGCAAGGGACGTTCTTCGGGCGCGCAGATCTCACTGATCACGAAAAGCGGTTCGAATGACTTTCACGGAGCGCTTTATGAATATCATCGCAATACGGTCACATCGGCAAATGATTGGTTCAATAACCGGTCCGGGATCGAGCGTCCTGCCTTGATCCGCAACCTTTTCGGCGGCAGGCTCGGCGGGCCTGTCATCAAAGACCGCATTTTCTTTTTCTACAATTACGAAGGGATGCGTGAGGCAAAGGGATCATCGATCGCCCGAACAGTGCCTACGGCAAGCCTCGGCGCAGGTAACCTTCAGTTTGTTGATAATACCGGCCAGGCATGGACAATTCCCGCGGCAGCAATAAATACGTTCACCCTGAACTCGGTTCCGGTCGTTGACGTTAACCCGTTGGTGCCCGCACTATTCGCGGCCGCTGCATCCAGATACCCGGTTAATGACGCTACGCTCGGCGACGGAAGGAATTCAGGAGGCTTTCGCTTTAATGCTCCGACACCGGTTGAGCAAAATTCGCACACCGCTCGAATCGACTGGACGGTGACCGGCGACCAAAAGCATCAAATATCCCTTCGCGGAAACTATCAGCAGGATATTACAGGCCAGGCTCCGTATTTCCCGGATACGCCGCCGACAAATACATGGAGTCACCCGATCGGATTTTCAGCGGCGCATACATGGTTGATCAAGCCTAATATGAC
>JACMMN010000147.1 GCA_014379075.1 Pyrinomonadaceae bacterium
ATTATTTCATAATAATCGGCGAGGCGTGCAATTTTATCGTCGGCTAAGTCCATGCCAAAAGCAGGTTGATGAGTTTGAATCGCGTTGATGAACTCTTGACGCATATGTGTGTTTTCGTGACACGGTGACAAAGGACGCGGTGACGCAGAGATTGATATTCCATTATCTCTCCGCGTCGCCGCGTCTCTCAGTCTCCGTGTTATAAATAATTGGTGCGGACGAATGGAATCGAACCATCACGGGATTACTCCCACGGGCTTCTGAGACCCGCGCGTCTACCAGTTCCGCCACGTCCGCACTTTGGGCGAACCTTGATAATACGAATTCGGCGCGTGAAACTCAAGAAAGCGGCGCTGATTTGGTATATTTGAAGCTGTGCAAACGGCATTGACAAAAAATTTAGCGGACGTTTTTGAACGGATCAGGCAATCGGCAAAACGTGCCGGACGAAAGAGCAGCGAAATAAAGCTGGTCGCCGTCAGCAAAACTCATCCGGCGGAAACTTTGCGCGAAGCCATCAGCGCCGGAGCAAATATTCTTGGCGAAAATAAGGTGCAGGAAGCCGAAGGCAAGATCACCGAGATCGGCCGTGGTGCAGCCGAATGGCACTTGATCGGACATTTGCAGTCGAACAAGGCCAGGAAGGCTGTCCAGCTTTTTGAAGTTATCCACTCCGTCGATTCACTCGAACTTGCCGAGCGGCTGGAGCGTATTTGTTTAGAAGAAGGCCGCGAAAATTTGTCGGTGTTTGTTCACGTAGATCTTGCGGGCGAAGCGACGAAAGCCGGAATCGCGGAAAACGATCTGGCGTCATTGGTGGAATTTTTGAAGGAGTGTAAATGCCTAAAATTCGACGGTTTGATGATTCTGCCGCCGTATTCCGACAATACCGAAGACGCCCGCCCGTATTTCATAAGCCTGCGGGAAATTCGAGACAATCTTGCATCGCAGAACGCATTCTCAAACGGCACGGGCGAACTTTCTATGGGAATGAGCCACGATTTTGAGATCGCCATTGAGGAAGGTGCAACGATTGTTCGAGTAGGCACGGCGATTTTCGGAGAAAGAGTCCACAGATTAACACGGATAAGCGCAGATAAATCGTAGCATCCCTGCATATATCAGTGTTTATCTGTGCTAATCTGTGGACGAAACTGATTCTATGCTTTCATTAAATGTTTACCCGATAGTCTGGATGGTTTTGTGGGCAATCTTCCTTGTCTTCCTGGCCTTTCTGATTTTGCGGCTGATATTCAATTACGCCGATCCGAATCCGTTTGGCGTGATCGGCAGATTTGGCTTCAAGATCCGCAAACTTACAGAGCGTTTCGTTTACCCCGCTGCCAGATTTCTGGCAAATTTCCGGGTCGATACTCGGCTCGCACCGCTCGTGACGATATTTATCGGGCTTGTGCTCACGTACTTTACCAGCCAGATCATCGGCAATACATTCTTCGTCATCGACGGCCTTTCGGAAGGCGTTTCCAGTGGCAATACAAAGATGTTTATCGGATTTATTTTATATGGATTGCTGAGCGTTTTGGTGTTGTTCATATTCATCCGCTTTATCTCGACGTGGTTTGTATTCACGAAAAACACGTTTCTCGGATTCGTCAAAAAAGTGACCGATCCGATAATGATCCCGGTTCAACGTCTGATCCCGCCGATCGGTATGTTCGATATTTCGGCGATGATCGTGCTGATCGTCATCGGCCTGCTGCAAACGGTGGTGATGAACGTCTTTGTCCGTCAATAGCCGCAAAAAAACGCAAGAAGCTCAAAAGAAATCCTTTTTTCGCCTTTTGTGCCTTTTTGCAGCCAATATCTCTTTTTCGATGGAAATTTCCGAGAGTGATGGAGCAATCACGTTCAGCGTCCGCGTCGTTCCGCGAGCTTCGAAATCCGAAATTGTCGGTGAACACGATGGGTATTTGAGGGTAAGGATCTCTGCCCCTCCGGTGGATGGAGCGGCGAACGGTGAATCGGTTCGCGTGCTGGCGAAATATTTCGGCGTCGCGAAAAGCGATGTCGAAATTCGCAGCGGCATTTCCTCTAGGACCAAACGGATACGAGTATCCGGCGTAACGGCCGCCAGATTCCGAATCCTGTTGGGCTGAACTTGCTATTTCGCGAAGGCAATCCGATTTTCACGACAACGAAAGCCGTCCACGAAAGAAGCAAAGCCGTAAGGATTTGCCCGGTAAACATCGAAACCGCAAAAGGCAATGTCAGATTAGGCCACGCATTCAGCGTTTCCCAAAAACAAAGCCCATTCGCAATAATCAGCAAACCGCACAGCATAAGAATTGTGTTATTTCTTTTCATTTTCGATTGTCTGCGTGTGGGTCAGTACCACCTGCGGTAGCGGGTGGGTAATCTTATCCTTTGCAAAAATCAGGTTCATTACGCTGAACTTCATTCACCCGCTACCGCAGGTGGTACCGACATAAGTTCCCAGCGTACGAACTTGAATTAATTACACGCCTTCGAAATGAAATCGTTATGACACCAGTCTCAATAAAATGTAAATTCGTGTATTTGCCGAAAGAAAAATCGGCGTGATACTTTAGTCTTGTCAGTACCGCCTGCGGTAGCGGGTGGGGATTTTTTGATCGACGCTCAAATCAACAAAGGAAAACTCAACTAATGTCAGGACACTCCAAGTGGCACACAATCAAGCACAAAAAAGGTGCGACCGACGCCAAACGCGGCAAAATGTTTACCAAGCTGATCAAAGAGATCACGGTCGCGGCCCGCACCGGCGGCGGCGACCCGGATGCCAACGCCCGCCTGCGTAAAGGCATCCTCGACGCCAAAGCCGCGAACATGCCGAACGATACCATCGACCGCGCCGTCAAACGCGGCAGCGGCGATGCCGATGGCGTGAATTACGACGAGATCACATACGAAGGCTACGGCCCGAACGGAGTCGCCGTCCTGGTCGAAACAATGACTGACAACCGCAACCGCACGGTCGCCGAACTGCGGCACATTTTCTCAAAAAATGGCGGAAATTTAGGCGAGGCCGGTTCGGTCGCGTGGATGTTCGATAAGAAAGGCTACATCGTAGTCGATAAAGCCGCCAAATCCGAAGACGAGCTTTTTGAC
>JACMMN010000148.1 GCA_014379075.1 Pyrinomonadaceae bacterium
ACACCAACCGGAACCTGAAAATCCGCACACACCGCCAGGCATTTTCTAGTCAGTTCATAATTAGCTTCGAGCGGCAGATATGGATCTGTCGCGAAGGAAAAATCGATATGCGGCATCTTGTCGCGTGTCTTTTTGAGTTCCTGCCTTAACAAAATGGGTGCATTCGGCTTTACCACGATCTTGGTCTCGAAATCAGTTCCAGCGCCATAGCCAAGATACTCGTGATACTGCCTTGCAAAACAATATGTGCAGCCGTGAACGCATCCGCGATAGCAATTCACCGTGTAACGCCAGCCGCCTTCCCAATCCGACGAAAAGGCTTTGGTAATAACCTTTTTCGTCGCGGTTTCCTCAAATATTTCCAACTTTGTCGGCGGCGGTTCGCCAACGTATTCGGCGGAATATTTACTGTAAGGATTAGGCGGGTTAATAATGTATCGCATAGATGCAACAATAGTTCATCTATGGGTTTATAGCAAGGATTTCCTTCTGCATCAATAAATCGGTCTGTGGATCGGCTCCGAGTTGGAACGTATGTTTGCCGACCTCGTAAAAGCCGTGCTTTTCGTAGAATCGCTGAGCGCGCGGATTGAATTCCCAGACCCCAAGCCACATTACATCGCAGCCTTTATCTTTTGCGTTTTCAAAACAAGCACTCATCAACGCCTGCCCGACGCCTTTGCCGAGGAATTTTTGATGCGAGTAAAGCCGGGAAAGCTCGACTGGTTTTTCGGCTGCGATCCCGGGTTCGATATTGTCGAAAATCAGCTTTGCGTAGCCGGCAAGCTCGCCTTCGATCTCCGCCAGAAGAAAAAGATTTTTCGTGTCGTTAAGCTCCTCGATTATCTGCTCGAGGCTGAATGCCTGACACATGTAATGAGCAAGATCGCTCGGCGCATTTTTCGGATGATGAGCGAATGCATCCCAGAATGTCGTATAAGACAGCTCGGTAAGCAGCTTCGCATCATCCGGTGTCGCCTGGCGGATATGTATTTGGTCAAACACGGAAAAGGAAATTCTCCATAACGAACACTTTTCGCATACGAAATCTTAAAGGACTTTCAACAATTGCCGTGGCTTTCAGGTTATCCATTCCCGAAACGAAATATGGCTTGCGACACGAAGGCACCTCGTTCAGCCATTCCGGCGTCGATATGGTTAACTCGTCACATAAATATTCGATTACGCCGGCGAGGACCGCGTCAATGAGTTCGTCGTCGAGAATGAATGGCTGCTCGATTGCTGCCGAATCTTTATTGCGGCGAAAGTCGTCTGCGAAATCCATAAGTGGAATCTTCCACCAACGGCGATCATCGATAATTCTAAGTTTTGTTTCAGCGGCAGTAATCATTGTTCGAAAAGGCCTTCGATCAGAAAAACCGTTTCACTCTTAACTTCTTTCTTCGGGTAATATTCCCGTACAATGCCGAGCACGTCCTCGACTGTATTGAGTTTTAAATAATCAATGAGGAAACGGATATCATCGATGTCAGCACTGTCAGGGCGGGCAGACAGAACTTTCATTGCGAGCATGTAATCTCCTTCGGGCACAAATACCTTAAGGTTCGAAAAATCGAAAACCACTTTCCTTGGATGCTCAACTACGAACATTTTTACAGCGAGATTTAGCCAGCCGACGTCGAGACCGTGGCGTTCTCCTACCTTTCGAGCTGCGTTCCGCACCATCTTTACCGGTTCAAATATCGCGTCGACATCCTTAGTGGCAGGCCGGGACTTGAAAGCAAGACACATCACGGCGCCTCCGTAAAGAGAGATTTCACCTTTGATATCCATCAGGCGAAGTTCGTCGTTAAGTTCAGTCAGGTATTGTGTTATCTCCTCGGAGGTCATTAATTACTTTCCGCTCATAATCAGCTTTGCGATGGTTTGGAGTTGCATGTTTGACGTGCCTTCGTAAATCGCTCCGATTTTTGAGTCACGCCAGAATTTTTCTACCGGGTAATCTTTAACGTAGCCGTAGCCGCCGTATAGTTCGATGGCTTTGGATGCGACCGCTTCTGCGCAGCGCGACGAATAAAGCTTGGCTATTGCGGCTTCTTTAAGGAAAGATTTGCCGGCGTCTTTTAGGCGGGCGGCGTTGTAGACGAGAAGGCGTGTCGCTTCGATCTCGACCGCCATTTCGGCAAGCTGGAACTGCACGCCCTGGAAACTGTTGATCGACTGCCCGAACTGCTCGCGTTCCTTCGTATATCGCAACGCGTTTTCGTATGCTCCCTGAGCGATGCCGAGCATTTGGGCTCCGATGCCGATGCGGCCTTCGTTGAGAGTTTCGATTGAAACTTTGTAGCCTTTGCCGACTTCGCCGAGCACGTTTTCCTTCGGCACTATGCAGTTATCGAGAATTAGTTCCGTGGTCGAAGACGCGCGGATGCCGAGCTTGTCTTCTTTTTTGCCGACCGTAAAACCTTCAAAACCTTTTTCGACAATAAAAGCAGTAATGCCTTTATATCCGGCAGCCGGATCGATGGTGGCGAAAAGCACGAAGATGTCTGCTTCGTTGCCGTTGGTGATCCATAGTTTCTGCCCGGTGATTTCGTAGTGGTCTCCTTTATCGACGGCACGCGTTTTTAATGCAAAAGCGTCGGAACCCGACGAAGCTTCTGATAGCGCATATGCTCCGACCTTACCTTCCGCCAACTGCGGCATATATTTTTTCTTTTGTTCATCATTCGCCCATCGCATAAATGCATTGGTTACAAGTGTGTTGTGAACATCGACAAATACCGAAACGGACGCATCGA
Organism: Pyrinomonadaceae bacterium; assembly: GCA_014379075.1. Taxonomy (GTDB): domain Bacteria; phylum Acidobacteriota; class Blastocatellia; order Pyrinomonadales; family Pyrinomonadaceae; genus OLB17. The sequence continues at coordinate 2,763 of JACMMN010000148.1, forward strand.
CACGGGCGATTTCTTCGATCGCAAGAATTGCGTTGAAAATCGTCGAACCGGCGCCGCCGTATTCTTCCGGCGATTCGATTGCCATCAAGCCGAGTTCGAAACATTGTTTTATGAGATCGGGATCGAGTTTTGAAGCATGTTCCATTGCCTCGACTCGTGGAAGCACTTCGCCCTCGGCAAATTCACGCACCGATGCTCGGAATAATTCTTCTTCTTCGGATAAAACGGTCAACCCGCTGTTTGTTAAAACCTGTGCCGCTGCTGTGCTCATATTATTTTTCTTTAAGCGATTTTGTTATTTAAGTTTAGATAAAATACCATTCTAGTAAAGCCAAATGGCAAAGGCAAAAGTAGTGAGTTCCGAATCAACCCTCGAAAAAGCGGACGGCAAACCGCAGTCCATTTCACCCAAACATATTAATCGATTAAAGGTACTCGGGCTTTTTTTGACACTTGTCGGCATCGGGCTTTTTTCGTATTTTGTTTATTCGGTCGGCGTACGCGAGATCGCGGGAAACGTGCAGCGATTCGGAATTATCGGCTTCGCGATCATTCTCGTTATTTATTTTGCTCGGATATGCATGCGCGGAGCGGCATGGAAGCTTTCGGTTTACGAGCCTTACTCTCTAAGGCTAAGGGACACGATTCCGGCGGTAATAATCGGTGAAGCAATCAGCAGTATGATCCCGCTGGGAATACTGGCAAGCGGGACTGCAAAGGCCGTCGCGGTACGCAAACACGTTCCGCTTGTCGTGGGATTGTCCTCGATCGCAACGGAGAATCTTTTTTACAGTTTTACCACGAGTGTATTTTTAATGCTCGGGGCATTCTTTTTTGTCCAGGGATTCGAGCTTGAACAAGGTTGGATCATTACGATCGATGTACTCATCGCCGTTCTGATCGGCGTGTTGCTCCTAGGAATATTGATGATCGTGCGTCAGTGGCACTTCGCCAGCGAAACGTGCGAATGGCTTTACCGGAAGGGATTTGCGACAAAACTGCTCGAAAACGGCCGGTTGGAAGTTCGGCTTTTTGAGAATTTCATCTACGGATTTTACCGCAAATATCCTAAGAGATTTTTGCCAATCTGCCTGATCGAAATTGTTTTTCACCTTCTTGGCATATTAGAAGTACTGTTCATTCTAAGCCGAATTTCCGAGGCGGCTCCTCAATTACTCAATGCCTTCGTCCTCGAATCCGTCAGCCGCCTGATTTCCATAGTGTTTAAACTAGTTCCTTTTCTCGTCGGAGTTGACGAGGCCGGTGCACAATTCGTCGCGGAAACGGTCGGGATCGGAGCAGGCATCGGCATAACTCTGGCGATCATTCGCAAAGGCCGCATACTATTCTGGACTGCGGTCGGATTGACTTTCATCATTAAACGTAATCTTTCGCTCAAAGAAATTGCTCGTATCAAAACGTCCTAAAACGGCCAAAAGACGGGCACCAAAAGTATCGACACGATAAATGCGATTATGGTCAGAAGCGTGCCGATCTTGACGAAATCCATAAAACGGTAGCGTCCGGGCGTATAGACAAGAACGCAGGCAGGTTCGAGCGGCGTTATGAAAGAGAACGACGCGGCATAGGTTATCGCGACGATAAAAGTCCGGGGATTGAGCCCGAGGGCGACGGCGGTTTTTACCGCGATCGGGAGCACGACAAGAGCGGCGGCCTGATTGGACATCGGTTGCGTGAGAATGACGGTCAACATAAAAAAACCGGCCAATACCGAAGTCGCCCCATACTGACCGAAATAATCCTGAATATAACCCGCAAGAAAAATGTCGGTTCCGGTTTTTTCCATCGCCACCCCGAAGCTCATCATGCAGGCGATCATCACAAGCAGCCGAAAGTCTATAAGAGCATACATCTCGGCGTACCGGACGGTTTTTGTTGCAAGAAGCAGCATGACTCCGAGAAGTACGCAAACGGCTAGCGGAATATCGAATCCGATCACTATCTTCGATAGCGAAAGCGTGAGAAACAAAAAGAACGCCGCGATAGCCCACTTTCGTTTTTCAAGCCGCATGCTGCTCGCTGAAACGTCTTCCAATAGCAGCATTTCGCCATCGACGACCAGCGGTTCGATCTCATCGCGCGTTCCCTGCACGAGCAGCACATCGCCGAATTTTAGCGGCACACCGCTTAGCTTGTTGATAAATGTTGAGCCGTGACGATTTATGGCCAGCACCGTCAATTGGTAATTCTGTCGAAACCGGACACTTTTCAAAGTCTGTCCTACAAGCCGCGAGTCCCGCATTACCATCACCTCGAAAAGTTCGATATCCTCCCCTTCGAGCACACCGTCATTCAGTTTGAAATCGGGCTTGATCTCCAGCCCCACTTCTTCTTTAACAAGTAGAATGCCGTCAATCGTACCTTCGACGATCAAGAGATCGCCCGACTCGATTCGCTCGCTCGCTCGCGGCGATATCTTTCTTTGATCGCCGCGTATGATTCCGAGAATGTTGAGTTCAAGTTCGGTATTTATGTTTGATTCACCAAGGGTCTTGCCTACCAACCGCGAATTCGGCAAAACAAGCAGTTCAGAAATATATTCACGAATGCTGTAGTCATCGGTCAGGGACGTGCCGCCGCCCCGATTGGGCAGCATTTTTCTGCCGATCAAGAGCATATAAAACATTCCGGCAGCGAAAATTACAAGACCTACCGAGGTTAGTTCAAACATGGAAAACGGCTGTTGTCCATAGCGGGTGATCGCACCGCTTACCGCAAGGTTGGTGGAAGTTCCGATCAAGGTGCAGCTGCCGCCGAGAATTGCTCCGAAAGCGAGCGGCATGAGAAGTTTTGAGGGCGCGATCTTAGCTTTTGCGGCGAGGCCGATGATGATCGGCAGAAACATTGCGGTCGTGGTCGTATTCTTTAAAACTGATGCGGACGCGGCCGCAACGGTCATTATCAAAGCTATTAGAATAAATTCATTGTCACCGGCTATCCTGTAAAGCCGTCGTCCTATCAGATCCACCAAGCCCGTCTTGATCAGCCCGCCGACGAGAATGAAAAGCCCGCCAATTGTGATGATAATATCATTGCCGAACCCCGCGACCCCTTCCTGAACCGTCAACACTTGAGTTAGCACCAGCGCGATTACTAAAACAATGCCGACTACATCGACCGGAAGCTTTTCAGTAGCAAAAAGGACGATTGCGACAACCAGCAGAATGAGGGTGATTGCGATTGGAGACATTGTGCGCAAGGATACATAACTTGGCCGCATTTGAAAAGAACTTTGGACCACCACCCATTAAAAAAACAGTACCATTCGAAACTGTACTGCTGGAGATTGGCTTGAAGTAGATGCCCAGTCTTCTGCAAAGTGAATTGTCGGTCTTCACCTAAGCCAGGGCATTTATGTGCTTAAGCGCTGTTTCAATTTCCGCCGGCGTGTTCAACAGGCTTGGAGCCAGTCGAGCATAAGACTCCTTATATGGCGAGGTCGAGGCGATGATTCGATGCGCGAGTAGCCTTTTGACAACTTCGCCCGATCTCATTCCTTCGATCTCGAAACAGATCAGGCCCGAGGAGAGTCTATTCCCGCGAGGTGTGTAGAGTTTGACGTGACGCATTGCTGCAAGCCCTTCCTTGCATTGATCGTTAAGGTTGCGAATCTGCCCGGCAATTCTCGACCGTCCGATTTGCTTGTGAAAGGCGAACGCGGCGGGTAAAGCCCATTCGTATTCGAAGGCGTGAAAGCCTCCCTGCGTTATCCATGAGGCTTGGGTCGGAACATTTAATTTCCTATCATTTATCCAGGCGGAAAAAGGTTCGATGGCAAAGGCCGGAAATATCATTCGCAGCATTTTCCAGTTTTCCCGTTTTGCCCAAACTATGCCGGTTCCTCGCGGGCCGAAGATCCATTTGTGAGTGCCGGCTATAAAAAAATCTGCGCCCATTTCGGCGACGGTTTCATCCTCGACCCCGAAGCCGTGCACACCATCGACCACGAGAAGGATGCGGTCGGATTCGGCTCGGTCTTTGTTGGCTTCGGCAATTGAGTTTGCAATGGCGCGAACAGGCAATTTCAAGCCTGTGCCTGAATGCACCCAGGTAATCCCGACGACACGCGTTTTTGACGTGATGGAATTTTTGATACGGCCGATGATCTCTGACTCAGAAACGGCTTTAATGTCGTCGAACAGTGCGATCTTCTTCACCATCGCACCGGCCCGCTCAGCAGATAGACGGATCGCTTCATGATGCACAAAATGATCGTGAGCCGTTGTCAAAATTTCCTGCCCCGATTTGAGCGGCAGCCCGTGATACACCAATGCCAATCCCATTGTGGTGCTGTTTGTTATCGCTATCTCTTCGGGCTTTCCGCCAAGGTATTCCGATACCGCCGCCTGAATCTTTCCAGGCATTTCGAACATATTCTTCTCTATGTACTCGAAAGGATTTTCATCGATCGCCCGGCGGTGTCTTTCGATCGCCTCGCGGACCGGCCTCGGATGCGAAGTCAGGAAGAACGAACTCAGATGAATGTGATCGCGCGACATCAGGTCGAACTGCGCGCGCACGGCCGCCCAACTGAGCTGCTCACTTGCGGAGTCTGAGTTTGAACCGATTGACAGACCTTGCGCCTGTCCTGGAACGATGGTCGCTGCGGCGATAGAAACGCCCGCGTTAACCAAAAAATTTCTACGATTTAACTGTATATTTTTTTGCATTTAAAACGCCTATCTCGCATTAAAACGAGACTTTCACTTGTGTAGGGCCATCAACCCGCAGAACTGATTGCTGCGAGAAACGAATTCGGTATTTCTCCCGAATTCGTTCTATCGAACGTCCCGTTTCACGACGCATATTCGCCGGATAGAGCAAGATAAGCATTTTGGCCTTTTCGCGTACAGTATTTCCGTCTGAATCGCGAAACCGGCCGATGCCTTCCACGACGGTAAATCCGGCGGGAAATGCCGGACTTATAGTCTCATCGAGAAATTCGGCAAATTCCTCTTCACTTATTTCCGGGCCGTTCGCCCTGCTTTTTCCGAAGAAAAGCTCGGTGCGGAAAAACGACAGGAATTTTACGCCGGCCTTCTGTCCGGCTCTTGCCCTGATAGCGGACCTTTCCGCAGGCGGTGCCTGCCCGGAAACAACGGACGCTAGAAAAAGCGCGAGGATCAGAAGTAAAAGTGCTGATCTATTCATCTATTGTTTTAGCGTACGTACATAGGCCGCGATCGCCTTGATCTCGGCAGGTTCTAATTTCTTGCCAAAAGAGGGCATGAAAAACCCGCCCTTGGTGATTTTTTTGACCAGTTTTTCGTCCGACTCCTTCCATTTCGCCTGCCTCTTTTCGCTCGCCAAATCCGGACCTTTGCCGCCCTTGCCGTCCCCTCCGTGGCAACGCGCGCAGTTATTGGCGAATAACGTCGCTCCCGAAACGTCTTTTTGTATATTAGCGGTGTTTCCCTTCGCGTTGGGCGGGAAGACGTTCGCCAAGATCGCTGTCAGAACGATGAAACAAAACAATGTCAGTACCTTGATTTTTCTTATCATAAGCTGTGTTCGTGCGCGGCTCCTACGTGTTGTTTGTAATTCATTTTCTTTGCACGCCCTCATATATTGGCTAGCTTAAAGAATAAATAGGGCGTGTACTTTTATTACACACCCTAAAAATTGCCGTATGTTAGTCGGCCGCTCCGGCGATCGGAATGTCGCCCGGAAGTCCGAACTGTATCTGCTGAAAGCTTTCATTCCTGCTGCCGATGAAGAAATAGTTACCGTTTGACGGACGCCAAACGGCGAGATCGGCCTTGCCGTCTTTGTCGTAATCCGCCGCAACAGGCTTGTCGCCGTGGAGGCCGAACGATTGACTAAGAAAGGCGTCGTTGGAGCTGTTGAGCCTGAACCACGTTCCGGTTGATGGGCGAAATACAGCCAGATCTGTCCGGCTGTCTCCGTCGAAATCGCCGTCGACCGGAATATCGCCGGTCAATCCGAAATTGCGTACGTCGAAAGTGTTCGAGCCGCTATTGATGAAAAACCACTGTGACTGTCCATTACCTGGCCGAAAAACGCTAAAATCAGCCGTACCGTCGCCATCGAAATCGGCTGGGTGATGTCCGATAACCCGCGGTTCGCCGTAGATAAAATCATCGGTCGCCACGACATCGACACCGTTGTGGCCATCAATATTACCGGCAGCCAGCGGAGCGTTGCCTAATCTGATCAAAACCTTCGCTATCTTTTCCCCATCGTTAAAATGGACGCCGAGGAACGATAAGCCATTGCTAGCAGCCTGCGGCGAAGCCTCGCCGATCTGCTTACCTGCAGCGTCATAGAACTCCATGAAGGTATTGCTGTTGTCATCGACGTCGCTGAATACCGCCCCAAAACCTGAAACCGTCGCGGGAAATTGAGTTCCGGGTATGATGAATCGAATTTCGATAACATTGCTGCCCCGCGCGACAAACAATCTTTCGTTGCTGAACGCCTGAAATGTTGCGGTGTAACTCGGGTCGATGTCGCCGTAGCGAAGGCCGGCATTCGTCGGGTTAGTAGAATCCGCGCTCAGAATAAATGGGTTGTCGCCCGCAAAATTGGCCACGGAATTAAAGACGGCTCCGCGTCCGGCAAAGGCATTGAAATTGAGATTGTTCGGCGATGAGGAACTGTCCGGCGCTCCATCCCAATTTATCTCGCGACGGCCGGTTTTGAAGGAATTGCCATTGCCGTTATTCGATCCGCCAAGATCTGCACGAAACTGATCAACCGCAGACTGAATTGCGGCCGGATTGGCTCCGGCTGCCAATCTGGTAACCGGCACCGCCGAAACTGAGTTGATGAACACGAGCAGTGCGAAACTGCTCAACAAAAGAATTTTAGTTAGGTTGTTTATTGTGACCTTCATTATTATGACTCCTGGATTAAATAGTTAAGAGATCGCTCCCGTTTATGTTGTGTAAGGCATTTTGGAAAACTTCCAAAACCTATATAAAAGGCGGTTCCATTTCCGCTCGACGATGTAATTATTCATCACGACGGACTGGAAATCTTTAGAAAATCCTGAGAAATTTGTGAAGCTTTTATGAGAAAGATATGAAGGCAATTTGAAAGGTTTGCCAGCATGTCTTGGTATACGAAATTTTAAAAAAAAAGCAGAGCCTTTTTGGCATCTGCCTTTTTTTGATGTAAGAAGCGTCAGCAATTTATTTTTTTATCTCGACGCTAATGGCGCGAATTTCTCCGTCGCCGATATTCTTGATCGAATGCGGATGGAGGGGCGGCAATGATATGGCTGTTCCGGGTTTGATCTCAATATCAGCTAAACGTGAATCAAGAACTACATTGCCATGGCGGTCGTAGCGGAGGAAATCATTCGTGGTTAGTGTATAGACCACGCTCGGCCATCGGTGAGAATGCAGCGGAACGGTTGCGCCGGGTGGAATACACGCATCCAATACGCGAATATTTTCATTCTCAAAGATCACATTATGATGATCCGGTGCAGCGATTACCGCGTCCAGGGAGTCGGGCCATTCCGTACCATGGTTATTTTTCCTGTCGCCTTTCATTATAGTAATGCTCCACTATTCAATAGTTTTCGTCGCCGCCCGGATTCATTATCGATTTTAGGCAGATGAGTATTTCCGCATTGGTCGGGTGATAAAAATGAAAATGAACTTCTTTGATTTCCATTCCCTGTGCGGCCAGGACATTTACCAGATCGTTGGCCTCGGTTTTGTTAAGAAACTCGGTTTCCTGCCTACACAATTCGCACCAGACGACCCGCTTCAGGTTACGCGAAGTAGTGATCTTCACGCGGTCGAATTCGATGGTTAATGTTCGCTTTGTTTTCATTGGTTTTTTTAAAAAAACGCGTGACCTAACAAAGAAAATCGAGCGGTTTGAGCGTTATCGATTTGGTTTTTCGATTTTTGCTTTCCGCAGTTTGCATCGAATTCAGGCAAAACTGAAGACTTCCCTGTGAATTATGGATTCGGTGTATCGAGCCTTCTTCCGTAAGCCGAACCATTTCCACCCAATTGGCACGGTACATTTCGTCAGTTTCCTGCGGAGTGATCAATTTCACGAGCGTGCCGCATCGCACGCAGAATGCTGTTGAGCGTGAGCGGTGCATTGCTGCGGCCGCTCGAAAGTGTTCGTTCATTTCGTAATCTGTTATTAAATCCATTGTTTTGTAAAAATAGTGATTAGAGCTGAGGCGAAGCGAGCGTTTCCGATCTCGCTTCGCCGGTCAATGTCCAAGTTGTCTTAATATAGGGGATTTGTATCATGAAATTTATCGAAATCCTTGGCGAACCGTTCCGAATCTTCCCAATGCGGACTGTGGCCGAATTTCAGCCCATTTGAAGCCGCGGCTTTTTCCCTTTTTGAGGATGTTCCGGCAAGCGATTCGACGCTTAGCTGCGTATCGGCATCGGCCCACGCTTTTTCGAATTCGGGCTGCACCATGCGGGCGGCGATCGTTTTGCCCTGCTTCTTGAGGCTTTCCACCAACCCGAAAAGAGCGCGTCCGTTGCGCAAACGTTTAGCGATCTCGGCGCGGAATACAGCCTCGGCCTCCGCATTATTGCCGTTTTGTAAAAGCACGCCGCCGAGCGTTTCACGCACGGGCAGATCCCAGTCGGGCGGTTCGTTATAGCTAACCTTTTCTTCCGCTTCAACCGCTTTTTTTAACATTTCGATAGCCGTTTTTTGGTCGCCGCGCGCAAGCGCGGCCTTTCCCGCAAGCAGGTTTTCAGCGACACGCAAGACGTCAGCTGCCACGCTGTTGCCGATCCCTGCATCGCGTGGAACCGTCTTGGCAATCGCTTGCAGGGCCTTTAATTCATTTTCAGCTTCCGCAGCCTGCCCTTTCGCGGCGTACGCAGACCCGCGCGCCAAATGCCAGTAGGCGGTCGTTATCTTTAGCTCCGCGGCGGGTTTAGGCTCCTTCATTATCTCGTCCCAACGATTAAACCGAATGAGATGCGTCATAGGTGACGGTGCGAACATTTCGAGCATCGGCATCGCTTTGAGATGCGGTTTGACGCTGGTTTCCAATTCGCGGCCATATTTGATCGCGTCCGCGTAATGTCCTTTCATCGCTTTTACCGAAGCGAGAAAATGAATGTTGTGATTGAGATACATCATTGGATAAACGCCTTGCTCGCCGGTTTTCTCGACGTATTCGCGGTCTGCTATGATGGCGTCGGCGTTCGATTCTGCCGCTTCCGTGTAATCGCCCGTCCGGATATAGATATGCGACGGCATATGGACCAGGTGGCCGGCCTTGGGCGCAAGCTTCCCGAGCCGGGCGGCGCTCGCCAGCCCGCGTTCGGCGTTTGGCGAAGCCTCGATCGCGTGGATGTAATAATGATTTGCGCCGGTGTGATTCGGGTTTCGGCGTAAAACGCCTTCGAGAACGGCAACGATCTCCAGCGTGCCCTCCGCCGGTTTGCCATCGGGTGACCACAGTTTCCAAGGGCGCAGATTCATCATGCTCTCTGCATATAGCGTCGCTCCATCGAGATCGTCCGGGTATTTTTTGACGAGTTCAGACATAGCCGCTTTGTAATCGGCGGCAAGTTTCTGCGGGTCTGCTTTCGGATCGTTCGAATAGCGTTTTGCAAGAGCGGCTATATAGTCGCGCTCGTGTTCGCTGGCTGCGGGTGCTACTGTCAAGGCCTTTTCCAGATTCTCGAACGCTTCCTTCAATTGCCGGGCGTCCGCCTGCAAGTTGTAATTTGAGCCAAGGGCAAGAGCTACACCCCAATAGGCCATCATCAATTTCGGATCGAGCTGCGCAGCCTGTTTGAACGAACGCACGGCTTCGGCGTGATTAAAGCCATATAGAAACGCCAGACCCTGGTTGAAGAACTTTTGCGACTCCGCATTCGCGGTGGATACCGGATGATAAACTTCACCCATCCCAGGCATCAATTCGGTTGTTTTATTTGCCTGCTCCGTATGATTGCCATGCTGGCCAAAGACATTAAGCGAAATTAATAGAATCAACACTAAAATCAAAAATTGCGAGTACATGAATTATCTCCCTAAGAAAACACTATTTATTTTTGCCGCGAATACGCTACAATGCGTGTAAAACAATTACCCATTCCGGTATTCGATTCCCGCGGTATGCATCAGTTATATCCGAGCCGGAATCGCAAATCTTTAGAAATTTCTGAAAATATTATGAGAAAAATCTGAGAATAGAAATGAACATCGCTCCGAGCAAACTTTATAAATTCGGGCCGTTTAGCGTTAACGCGGCGGAGCGGCTGCTATTTGACGGAACCGACACGATCTCACTCACTCCAAAAGCCTTCGATACATTGCTGCTGCTGATAGAGAATTCGGGCCATGTTCTGTCGAAGGAAGAAATAATGGAAAAGGTTTGGGTGGACAGTTTTGTCGAGGAAAACAACCTCGCCCAGAATATCTCGATCCTCCGCAAGGCTCTGGGTGAAGGCTTTGGCGGAGCAAAATTTATTGAGACGGTCTCAAAACGCGGTTACCGGTTTATCGCCCCGGTCGAGATCGCGGGCGGTGATGGCGACAGTTCGATCACGATCGAGCACACCAGGGCAAGGTTCGTCATAGAAGAAGAGTTCGATGACGATGAAAATTTTGCCGGAAAGATCGGCACCGGCTATTCGCTCCTATCGGCCGGAAAACCCGAAACGCGTTATGTTCGCAACGGTGATGTAAATATCGCTTATCAAGTCATCGGTAAGGGCGATATGGATATCGTTTTCGTTATGGGCTGGGTGTCGCACCTAGAATATTTTTGGGAAGAACCGCATTTTGCAGCCTTTCTAAATCGCCTGGCGTCATTCTCTCGGCTGATTCTTTTCGACAAACGCGGCACCGGGCTTTCGGACCGCGTACCAAATAACGAGCTGCCGACGCTCGAACAGCGAATGGAGGATGTTCACGCCGTAATGGACGCGGTCGGTTCAGCACGCGCGGTTTTGATCGGCGTTTCCGAAGGCGGGCCGATGTGCTCACTATTCGCGGCGACTTATCCGGAGCGTACGACCGCTCTTGTCATGATCGGCACCTACGCCAAACGAATCCGCGACGACGATTATCCTTGGGCCCCGACAAACGAACAGCGTGAAGATTTCTTCGGCCTCATTCAGCGCGACTGGGGCAAGCCGGTCGGTATCGAGGAGCGCGCACCGTCTCTTGCAAATGACCCGGTCTTTCGCGACTGGTGGGCGACATATCTGCGTATGGGCGCGAGTCCCGGAGCCGCCGTCGCCCTGACGAAAATGAATGCGGACATAGACGTTCGCAACGTGCTTCCGTCGGTACGTGTTCCGACACTGGTCATTCATCGCGAAGGCGATCTTTGTTTAAAGGTTGAAGAGGGCCGGTACGTAGCGTCCCGCATTCCGGGGTGCAAATATATCGAACTCGGCGGGATCGACCATCTTCCATTTGTCGGGGAGCAGAACGAGATCCTCGACCGGATCGAAGAGTTCCTGACCGGAATGATCCAGGCCGACGAATTCGACCGTGTTCTCGCAACGGTGATGAGCGTAAAGATTTCGGATTCGCCGGACTCTGAAGTCAGGGAATACGCCCAGACTTATATTCGCCGCCAGCTCGAGCTGTTCAAGGGACGCGAAATTGCCGGTAACAACGGCGGCGTGCTCGCGACATTTGACGGGCCGGCACGCGCGATCCGTTGTGCGTCAGCGATAATGGACGCGGCGGAGCTCTTCGGAGTCAAATTGCAGACCGGGCTCCACACCGGCGAATGCGACGTACAGGGTGGCATTTACAGTGGCTACGCCGTCGATCTGGCTCAAAAAATAGCTGACAGATCAGTTTCCGGTAACATTTTGGTGTCGCGAACCGTAAAAGATCTAGTCGCCGGATCGGGCCTTGTTTTTGAAGATTTTGGAACCGACTCTTTTGCAACCATCGACGGCGAATGGAGGCTGTTTGCAGTGCAAAAGTAGTAGGTAAAATATGTCGTTTTTATTCTTTATTTTTCATCCTGTTTCTTCGTTGGTGCTCATCTTGTTCGGTGGTTCTTCTTTATTCTCATGAAAGGTGTTCGAGTGGCGACCAAGAACTAGAGGGGAAAACAATATTTTTAACAGAGAAATCACTTATCTCCAGAAAAATGAATTTATGAAAAGAATTTGTAGCCTGCTTTTGGTTTTTATTGTTTTTCCGCTCTTCGTTTATGCTCAGACGCTTGACGAGCGGCTGAAGGAAATTGACGCTTACGCGGGAACTGTGATGACGACCTGGAAAGGCCCGGGAATGGCAATTGCCATTATAAAGGACGATAAAGTAGTTTCGGCAAAAGGTTACGGCCTTCGCGAACTCGGCAAACCGGAACCCGTGGATGAAAACACCGTTTTCGCCATCGCTTCTAATTCAAAAGCCTTTACGACAGCCGCGATTTCCATTTTGGTTGATGAAAAAAAACTGGGGTGGGACGACAAAGTTTCGAAGTATCTGCCCGATTTTAGGATGTACGACCCGTGGGTGACGAGCGAATTAACGGTTCGCGACCTCGTTACGCATCGCGTCGGCCTCGACACGTTCAGCGGCGATCTGCTGTGGTATGAGGCGACTTATTCACCGGACGAAGTGCTTGGCCGCGTGCAGCATCTAAAGCCTGTTTCCAGTTTTCGGACACGTTACGGCTATCAGAATCTGATGTTCATCGCGGCCGGACAAATCGTCGAGAGGGTATCAGGAAAATCCTGGTCCGCGTTCGTAAAGGAGCGTATTCTGCTGCCGCTTGGGATGAACCGGACGACCACGACTATCAAAGACCTGCAGGATAATGCCGCAATGCCTCACAACGAATCGGGCGGCACGCTGCGTGTGCTGCAACGCGGAAATGTTGACGGAGCATACGCGGCCGCGGGCCTAAATTCATCAGTTGCTGATCTTTCAAGATGGGTTCGCCTGCAATTGGGACGGGGAAAATTCGAGGGTAAGCAGATATTCAGTGAACAGCGTTCGTGGGAAATGTGGCAGCCGTATCTGGCCATGCCGATATCCGAAGGCGCGTCCAAAACCAATCCTTCGAGGCACTTCAACACGGTTGGTATGGGATGGTTTTTATACGATTATCAGGGAAGGAAAGTGATAAATCACAGCGGCGGGCTCGACGGAATGTTGTCGTATACCGTACTTGTCCCGGAGGAAAATCTCGGATTGGTTGTCCTGACGAACAGCGAATCACCGGCATTTGCGGTTATGATGAATAAGATCGTCGATGTTTTCCTGAACGCGCCAAAGCGCGATTGGAACGCGGAAGCGGTCGAACGCGCGAAACGCATTAATGCCGCCGCCAATGAGGAAATCAAAAAGGCCGACACCGCCCGTGTGCCGGGTACGAAGCCGAGCCTCTCGCTTGCAAACTATTCGGGAACCTATTCCGACAAGTTGTACGGCAATACCACCGTGACGGAAGAAAACGGAAAGCTGGTTTTACGTTTCGGGCCGTCGCCGAATTTCGTCGCCGACCTGGAGCATTGGCATTACGACACATTTCAGATCAAATGGCGGCCGTCGGTCGCGTATAATTTTCCGCGCGGGTTCGTCACATTTACCATCGACAAAAGCGGGAAGACCGACGACCTCAGGATAGACCAGCCGAATAACGATTTTTGGTTTTATGAATTTGAGCTGAAGCGAACAAAATAAGAATTGAAACTCGACATAAGTAGTGTTTATGTGTCAGAATTCACTAACTAATTCTTAATTTAGGTCAACCTTTTTGGAGAGTTTATAAAATATGTCAAACGAAACCGAAAACAACGAAACGAACGAAGAAACAGAAGCAAAGCCCACTATTACGATCGCGGAGAGGCCTGCTCCTCCCGCACCCGAAGCGGAAGAAAAGCCCACGATCACCATCGCCGAGCGTCCGGCCGGCCAGTGATCGATAAAAATTATTTGAGGAGAGTTTTTAAGTAAATGTCAGAAGAAGCAGTTAAGGCCGTCGAGGCGGCGGAAGAAGCAGAAGCATCGCCTACTATCACGATCGCTGAAAAGCAATCAGGTTCGGAAGCCGAGGCAGGCATTGTCGCGTCCGAAGCGGGAAGCCCGGAAACGGAAGCACAACCCACTATTACGATTGCGGAAACACCGGCGGAAGCTCCGGCCGAACCGGAAGATGTCCATTATCAAGCCGTCGAAAAAGAGGGCACGGTGACAGCACTTTGGGAAATGCAGGGGCAAAAACATCTTCGTACCATAGACCCGCGTTCGGTCGAAGGAAAACAGATCCTCGCACTCTTCGAAACAGCGGCTTAAGCGATTGAAATCGGGATTTTGAAAAAAAATTACATGAATTGATTTCGTGTCTTAGTGTTGCTTCAGTTTTTCCCGGGCAAGATGTCGAGTATAGGATGGCGGCAGTTCTCCAAATTCCTGCCGTCGATCTCTGCGGCCCGCACAACGCCGATCCCGGCTGACGTCAGAAAGATCGCATCCGCGGTCATTATCGATTTTAATTCGTTTTCCACCTCGAAACATTCCAAGTTTTCCATCAAATATTCGCGAGTCGTTCCCGCAAGACAGCCCGTTTTTAA
>JACMMN010000149.1 GCA_014379075.1 Pyrinomonadaceae bacterium
ATAGGAATAGGAACACGATGATCGCAGCGAATAATGCACCCAGAATTAAATGTTCCTCGATCGCTTCAAGCGAATTTTCGATAAATTCCGATTGATCGCGGATTACGGCGACCTTTACATCGGCGGGAAGGTTGGGTTCGATGTCGGCCATTCGTTCCTTCACGCTGCGGATAACATTGATCGTGTTCGAACCGGATTGCTTGCGAATACCGATCGAAACCGACTGTACACCGTCCAGAGACGCCGCCGCTTGCGGATCCGCCCCACCTTCCTGGACGCGGCCAATGTCGTTGATCTTTATAGGAAAATTATTGCGGGTGGCGATAACGATCTCGCCGAATTGATCCACCTCTGTCAATTTACTCAAAGTACGCAAGCCAAGTGTTCGCTGCCCTTCGATCAAGCTTCCGCCGGGAAGTTCCTGATTCTGAGCGCGAATGGCCGCCGACACGTCCGTCACCGAAAGACTGTAGGCACGCAGCCGTTCGGGATTGACGAAAACTTTGATCTGTCGCTGGCGCGAGCCTTGGATAAACACCTCGGCGACGCCGTCAGTTGATGCGAGACGGTCCTGGATGAGATTTTCGACGAGTGTGCTGAGTTCTATGACATTAAGCGGAGCACTGATGACGTATTGCAGGATCGGCTGTGAATCGGGATCAGCTTTTTGCGCGACTGGCGGATCGGCCGTTTCGGGCAGGCGGTTTACGACCGTACTTAGCTTCTGCTGTATTTCTTGAAACGCCTGGTCAGGGTCTTTCTCAAGATTGAACGTCAGGGTAACGTTCGAGCGTCCGCGAGAAGAACTGGAGCGCATTTCTTCGACGCCGGGAACCGTGTTCAACGCGCCTTCGATAATGTCCGTGATCTCGGACTCGATCTCTTCGGGCGCCGCTCCGGGGTTGCTCGTCGAAACCGAGACCGTAGGAAGATCGATCTTCGGAAACCTGTCAACCCCAAGCGTAAAAAAGCTAAAGCCCCCGACAACCGTCAAAAACAAGACGATCACGGTCGCAAAAACCGGACGATGTACACATATTTCAGCTAGCCATTGCATGATAGTTCAAAGTTCAAAGTTCAAGGTTCAAAGTTATTTGAATTTACTGCCGCGTAATTCGCTCTGCTGTAAATATCTCATTAGGCCCGCGATCAACCGGTTTGTTTCCAGTAATTTTTCGGACAACATTTGAAACTGACCCTGACTTATATAGGATTGATCCAAGGCAATATAAAGTTGACAGCGAACTTCGCCGCATGAACCCTTCGCTATACCTAGAAAATTCACAAATTCCTTATTGCCGCCGCGTTCAAATCCTTCCGCAATATTAGAAAGAATCGATATTGCCGCCCGTCTTATCTGATTGCAGAGAGCGAAATCTCCTGAAAAATTGCCATTAGATGTAATTTCATAAATATATTTCGTGACATCTCTCGCTAATTTCCACGATTCGATATCCTCAAACTTCTCAATCTTCGCCATAAGTTTAAAACGCTTAAGCTGGCATTCAACATCACCCGCACAAACCTTGAACTTTGAACCTTGAACTAGGAACTCACCCTTGCTCCCTCATAAAGCTGTTCCAGGTTGCTTGTAGCCACCGTTTCGTCGGCGTTAAGGCCGTCCAATATTTGGTAAAAATCCCCTTCCTCTGTTCCAAGCTGCAAAACCCTCAGTTTCACGATGCCGTCAACGACGACAAAGGCACGGTACGATTGCGTACTTAAATCGTTATATACGGCTGTTTTCGGAACAAATATTCCGGTGCCGCCGCCTTCCTTGATAATTCTTGCCGACCCGAACATTCCGGTACGCAGCAGATTTTCGCCATTATCTATCCTTGCTTCTACCACGGCTGAACGAGATGTCGTATCCAATGCCGGGTTGACCGAAGTCACCGTTCCGGCGAAATTCCTGTCCTTGAAGGCATCGACCTGAACCGAAACACCGCGTCCCAGTTGGACGGCAGGAATATCCGCCTCCGCGATCTGTATCTGAATTTTTATCGGATTTGAGCGAAGCAGCGTTGCTATTACAGTTGCAGTCGAAACAAATTCACCCACCGCAACCGGACGGTCACTGATAAAGCCGGAAAAAGGAGCCCGAATTACCGTATCGGCCACCGCCTGCTGTGCCGTAGCGACTTGCGTTTGGGCCGCTTCGACCGCAGCCTCGGCGCTTTTAATAGCCTGGTTGTTCTGTTTTGCCGTGTTGACTGTAATGCCGCGAATCTGCAGCAAACTGTTCGAACGCGCCCTGGCCGTATCGCGCGCCGTTTTGAATTGCTCGTATGTGACCATCGCCACATCGCCGGTTTCAACGAGTTCCCGATAACGTTTTTCGTTCGCCTCAGCCTGACGCTGCTCGGCAAGCCCCTGTTGATAAAGAGCCTCGGCCGATCTCACTTCCGGGATCGAAGACGCGCTGAATGAACCGTTTGCCGTGAGTCCCAGACGGGCTTCGGCCTGCCGAACCGCGGCGACCTCTTGTTTGACGTTTGCTCTGGCCGTGGAAAGCTGAAGCAGGGCGTCTCTATCATCGATCTTCGCAATAAGGCTGCCTTGAGATACAAACTCCCCGACGTTCGCATAAACGTTCGCGACCTTTCCGGCTACTTTCGGAGCTATATTTGAAGTTTCATCGGCCACAAGGCTTCCCGACGCCTGTATATAGGCCGGGACCTGTCGGGATTCTGTTTTCGCGACCGAAATGGTGATAGGTGCGTCGGCATTCTCCGTGTTCGCGTTCGAATTCCCGCGGCGGCCATCGGCCGATTCCGCCCCGCCGCATGCCGCGCAAAACGCCGCGAAAGCGATACCCGCCAATATTTTCGACGCCGCCTTGTTTCGCGGCTCAGTTAAATTCCACATAAGGTTTCGTTAAGATGCTAATTTTACAACACTTGCCCCGCCGCTATAAGCAAAACTGTGTAAATTTTTGTAAATAGCCAATTATCCCATTGGCTGACGTAAAGGTATTCCGCCTGCAAAAAAAGGTAAGTTGGGTTAATATAACAGTAATAAAAAGACGAATTGAAAAGGACGGAAATCAATGATCGAGGAAATTTCAGCAACCAATCTAAAAGCTCGACTCGACGCGGGCGACGATATCCAGTTAATAGACGTGCGTCAGCCCGACGAATACGCTTTCGCCAAGATCGACGGCGCCAAACTTATCCCGCTCGGCGATGTGATAAGACGAATGGATGAGATAGACCCGAAACGCGAAACCATCATCAACTGCAAAATGGGCGGCCGCAGCGCGAAAGCAATAGAAATATTAAAACAGGCAGGTTTTACGGGCGAAATGAAAAACCTAAAAGGCGGAATAACGGCCTGGTCGAACGAGGTCGATCCGAAAGTGCCAAAGTATTAGGTTAACCGGAATGACGAGTAAAGTTTTCTTATTGATGATAGCCATTCCTTTGATGGCATTGTTCACGAAACTCGGTTGGGATGAATATCAACAAACCCGGGCCGCTGCACAGGTTGCGCATGTGCAGGCAATCTTCCGCGAAATCCGGCAGATACCGGGCGCGGAAGCGGTCGGCGGCACATCCATTTCCGTTAACGAATACTCCACGGCTTTGTGGCGGCGCTATAAAGCCAATATTAAATGCCTTGAATTTCGACCGCATTTCGACTCCGAAGCACTGCGGCAGGGTTTCGATTTTTCTAAGGAATACCCATCACACGGCGGCCTTGCAGTGGAATACAGAAATACGGAGTTCGAAATTCGAGTGTTATGCAGCCCCGCCGACGACGGTTACTCATTCAGCGTAAATTGGTCTGGTCTGGATCGTTAATACGGAAAACATTTGCTCGAAATCATTAAACCCTCGCTAAAAATTCCGAATCACCTTACCCGTTAACAAAAACCCAAAAATCTCTTTGATTTAAATAATATGCTAAGCCTGAAATTCGGAGCTTATTTCTGAGCTCATGCGGAGGATTTGCATTCCCTCATGAACATCCGTGCGGCAGGCCATGACGGCTTTTTCCTTATCGCCGTTTTTTATCCAGACCTGGCAGTTTAGACATTCGCCGTTCCAGCAGAAATCGCCATAGGAGATCGCTTCCATATCGAGGAACTGAAACCCCCGCAAAATCGAATTGTTTTCAGGGACCTGATGAGCCTTACCGCAAATTTCGATTTCGATCAGGCGTTTGTACGATTCGAATATTTCGTTGTCGGTCATAGGATTTACCGGGAACGCAGGCATCTGCCCGCAAGCGGGGTCCGCAACTCGATAAGGTTGAGGCACAGTAAGTTTAGAAGCTAAAAAGTCTTCGCGTTTATGCTCATGCAGACAGGGGATTGCGTTCCAAGTACGCTTTGAACTTTCTGCCGACTCCGCTAAAATATGCTACATAAAGGGAGTAATTACAAATTATGTCTTTAGTTATCTACGGTAAACCTGACTGCCCTTATTGCGCGCAGGCCCGCAAATATTACAACGAAAACAACATCGACTTCATCGAATACGATGCGCAGAACGATAAGCAGCGTCAGCGCGAGATGCTTGAATATTCCGGCGGCGAGCTGGTGGTGCCGTGCATCGTTGAGAATGGAGCGTACATCGGATCGGGCTGGGGCGACCCACCCCGCGGCTGAACGATCATACCCGATTAACCGGCAGTTTGTCGGCCTTCTTAATTTTGGAATTCGGATTTTGGATTTTGGATTTCTGCGCATAGACTGTTTAGGCGCCTTTAGGATCGTTCAATCCAAAATCCGCAATCCAAAACCGTAAATCGATATGATTGGTTCGCTAATTAACCAATATAAAATTCAGGAAAAGATCGGCTCAGGCGGACAAGGAACGGTTTACAAGGCTCTCGATACGAAGCTAAACCGGACCGTCGTGATAAAGATCCTGCCGCCGGAACTTACCGCCAAAACTGCGAATTTTAAACGCTTCGAACGCGAAGCCCAGCTTTGCTCCCAACTCGATCACCCGAATATCTGCACAGTTTACGATTTTCATAACGAGAACGGCGTTTTTTACATTGCGATGCAGTACGTCGAGGGCAAAAATGTCCGTCAGCTTGTTGCGGGACGCCCGCTCGAATTGAAAAGCGCGGTTTCGATCGCTATTCAGGTCACGGATGCCCTCGCCTACGCTCACTCGAAAAATATTATTCATCGCGATATCAAGGCCGGAAATATAATGGTCACGAGCGGCGGGCAGGCAAAGATACTCGATTTCGGACTAGCCAAACTTCTCGAAGACGAACATGACGCTCAAAACAAAGGCCAGAATAAGAGCGATATAACCGAACTCGGAATCCCATACGGTACAGCCACCTACGCCGCACCCGAACAGGCTCGCGGCGAACGTGCGGATTCGCGGTCGGATATTTTTTCGACCGGCGTCCTTCTTTATGAAATGCTAACGGGAATCTGGGCGTTTCAGGGCAAGACCGTGATAGATGTCCGGCATCAGGTTTTGTACGGAACACCAAAGCCGCTCGAACAGGTGCGGCAGGAAACGCTTCCCCCGCAACTCCAGCAGATAGTCGATAAAGCTCTCGCAAAAGATCCGAAGGACCGGTATCAGAAGATCTCCACAATGCGGGACGATCTCCGTGCGGTGCTCGAGCAGGTGGCCGGCGCCCAACTCATGGCGGGCGACACGTTTGTTCCGAGCCATGTAGACAGCGGTGTTTTTAAGAAAGCTTTGAATTGGTTTACCGGCAAATCCGTGCCCGAGGTTACGTCGGCACGTTCGAATTCCGAGTCGAATTCGCCGTCCTTCGTGCCGGATATAAACCTGACCGCAACAGGACAGGAAAAGAAAAGCGTCGCGATCTTGCCCTTCAAAAATCTGGGTCAGGAAGAGAGTGCGAATTTTTACGAATTCGCGCTTGCCGACGCGGTCATTACGGAACTTGCACAGATACGGTCGATCGTCGTCCGGCCAAGCTCGGTGATCGCTAAATATCACGGCAAGGATGTCGATCCGCGCGAGGCGGGACGCGAACTTCGTGTTCATGCGGTTCTATCAGCCGGTTTCCTGCGCGGCGGCGATAAACTGCGGGTGACGGCTCAGCTTCTTGATGTCCTGACGGGCGACATTCTGTGGAGCGACCGCATCGACGCCGAAGGCTCAGATATCCTTGCGATCCAGGACAGTATCGCCCAGCGCATTCTGGAAGGCTTAAGACTCGAGCTTTCGGATCTCGAACAGGAAAAACTAGGACGCCGGGCCACCGATCACGCCGGGGCGTGGGAAGAATATCTGCGCGGCCGCGATAATTTCGGACGTTTTATCTTTCGAACCCTGGATGTCGAAGATTGCGACGCCGCCATCCGCAATTTCAAGAACGCGATCGAGCTTGATTCGCATTTCGCGCTTGCTTACAGCGGCCTCGGAGCATGTTATGCCAACCGCTTTTTTAAAGGCCTCGGCGAACCCGAAGACTATTCGCATGCCGAAACGGCCTTTAGCAAAGCCTTTTTCTACGACCCGAATGTCGTCGAGGCTCGTGTGCTGATGGTAATGATCTACATGGCCCGCGGCGAAAAGAAAAAGGCTCGTTCCGAGATCGAGATACTGCAAAAGCAGTTTCCCAATGACGCCGTTCTCTATTTTGCAAAGGGTGTCATGCACCGTCTGGATGGTGACTATGAGGAATCGCTGAAAGCCTTTGAAAAACTCGCGCGCCTCGATCCGGCCGCTCGGGCCGTTTCGGCTTACAACCGTGCCCGTATCTATATTTATAAACAGGATTACGAACAGGCCATTAAGGAGATCGAGCGGGGCGAAAAAGCGGAGCCTAATCATCCGATGCTGGCGATATTTCGTTCGGGCGTCTATTATTTCCGTGGCGATACGCAGGATGCGATCGATCTGATGGATAAGGTGCTAAAAGAAAATCCGCAGATGGACGGCATCAGGCCGCTTTATGCGGTGTTCCTTGCGGGTGCCGGGCGCTTCGATGACGCCAAGGTTCAGCTTTCACCGGACGCTCTGAGCCTTTCCCGTGCCGATCATGATATGGCATTCTGGGTCGGCGAAACGTACGCCCTAATGGGCGATAAGGACATGGCGTTCAAATGGCTGAACCGAGCGGTCCGGCTGGGGAACGAAAACAGGCCGCACTTCGAGCACGACCGAAACCTTAACTCCCTCCGCGACGACCCGAGATATCAGGAATTAATGAGTAAGATCGGGAATGGAGAAAAGACGGTTGGTGGAAGTTTATGACTGGAAGGTGTTCTTTCTGCCAACTTCTAACTTCGAACCGCTAAACCGCTACTTCTTCCTTTTCCACCGTGATCATTTCACGAACTTTTCTTTTTAACGCTTTTTCAAATTGTCTCGCTTCGTTTACGCCGTCGAATGACAGCTGCTGGAGGGTGGCTTCGATGCGTTTGCGGTAGTCCGACACGAGGGAATCAGATACGCCCAGCATCTCCGCGACTTCCAACTGCGTGCCGCTGTCGGATATCAGATAGCAGTGCCAAAGAACATTTATCATCCGGTCGTACTGCTTCACCTTGCCGCGGACGGATTTATTCAGGCTCACAAGGAAACCATCGACGAAACCTGCGGCTTCGCCTTCAGCTTCGTGACGAAACAAGTCTTCTTCCGGAGTTTCGCGGGTGTCGGCGATCTCGAAATGCGGCCTGTCGTCATCATCGCTGTCGCCCGAACCGCCGACCGGAACGAGGTGAATATCCATGATCGGCAAACGCGACATAACGAACGACCGCAGCGACCGTACATCGACCGGCGAATCTATAGCCTTGAAAACGCGGATAATAAGTTTTTCGAGTTCCGGGTTGCTGATAACGATCTGAGCGTCGCCGGTGCAGCCGACCATTCGCGTGTCGCGGCTGTGAAATGAAACGACCTTTACGCGTTCGTGCATTTCCTGCACGTCGCGCCTCATTTTTTGTATCTTCCAATCGCTGAGGCCGTAAAGACGGTCGGCCAAACGGCGATGAGCGTCCGGGTTATCGACATTGTCGAAACGCTTGAAAGTTTTGCTTGACTGGATCAGCGTCGAAATTCGGCGTGCCAAACGATATGACTCCGGATATCGTTTTCGAAGCTCTGCCGTCAGCATATTCGTCAGTTCGATCTGGCTGATCTCGGCTTCGACCTCGGCATCCGTCATTTCCGTGTCGATGTAATGCTGAAACCGCTCCTTGCTGAGCAGAGCGACGAAAAGTTCCTGCGTCAGGTCTGTGTAGGCGTTATATTTTCCTTCTTCCACCAGAAACCCGGCGCGTTTTGACGCTCTAACCAGCGGGTGCGACGACACGATCCTGTGAAGCTCTATCCAGATCTGATTTACATCGGATGCCTGGAGGCTTTCATTCCATTTACCGACCTTGTGATATCTCACGGGGGCGGCTTTTGGCAGGATTTCCTGCTGTTCAAGTTGGCTCATATGTAACCTTTAAAGACCTAGTTTTTTTGTAAACTTTAGGACGTGGTTTCTTAGTCTTTTTGCTTTGTCTAAAACTGTCGTCGGCAAGATTTAACGGCAAAACCGTCCGTCGGCAAGTGGCTGCCGTTCATTAAGACTTTTCGAAATCATTTATCGCAAACTGGGTGTTGGTAGAAAATTACTTTGCGAAGCGGTCGGCCATGAGACGAATACCGTTCACTGCCTACGATTTAAATCTTACCAATTATTTTAGATTTGAGCAACAAGTTTTTGCATATCGATGCAGGTTTTTACGTTGGGTCGTAATTCAAGTATCTAAGGTGTTTAGCGTTACTTTCGGTTTCGACATCGGTGTATTACAAAAGCCGGCACAAGTTTTTATCGCTTTAGTTATGGAAGCATAGAGGCATTACGGATTTACTTTTGATGTAGGAATAAATCTGCCCCGATTGATGCGCTCCGGTTTTTTAACGAGAAGCGTCGGGTATCTTATGTTAATGTATTTGGGTTGAAAATGGGAAATTTCCGCAAGAATGAAAGCTGTCCGGCTTCTGATGAATTGCTCGCCTTCCAAAACGGCGACATGGCGACAAGCGAAGGACGGGAAATCCGCCAGCATCTCAGAACCTGCGAATTTTGCGCGGCTGAGGTGGATTTCTATTCTCATTATCCTCCAGCCGAAGAACGGGTCGAACCCGCCAAAATGCCCAAACCTCTATTCGAGCTTGCCGAGGCCTTGTTGACGAAGAAAAATGACGATACGTTTTTCGACCGGTTAATGGAAGAGGATGAGGATATTTCGTTTATGGAGCATTGATTCGGTCCGCAATTGAGTAAAGGCGAACATTGACCCATCTCAGCGAATCAGCTTCCGCAAATTTCGTCTATAGCTTCCTCATATTTTTCGTCGATGACGCTGCGTTTTATTTTTAACGTCGGCGTCATTTCGCCTTTATCGATCGAAAATTCCCTTGGCAGAAGATAGACGCGCTTTACCCTCTCGTAATCGCTTAGTTCGCGTGTAAGTTCCACGGCGTCGCGTTGGACCCGCTTTATAACGTGCGGGTCCTCGCACATTTCTTCGCGGCTGCCGGAGGCGGCGATCCCTTCATCTTCCAGTACTTCCTTCAGTGCATCCCAATCGGGTACGATCAATGCCCCGACCTGTTTGCGTCCCGAACCGACCACGACGGGTTGGGAAACGAGCGGGCTCTGCTTGAGTAAACTTTCAACCTGAAGCGGCGCGATGTATTTGCCGTTCGACAATTTAAAAAGGTCTTTTATGCGGTCGGTAATGAAAAAATGGCCGTCCGAATCTTCGTAGCCGACATCGCCGGTATGGTAAAAGCCTTCTTTATCGATCACCTTTGCGGTTTCTTCGGGCTTGTTGTAATAGCCTCGCATCACGTTTTTGCCGCGAATGAGAATCTCGCCGTCCTTTTCGGCGATCTTCATTTCGATGCCGTCGAGCGGCGATCCGATCGACCCAACTTTGTTGTCTTCGGGACGATTCACCGATGTCACGCAAGCCTCGGTCATCCCGTAACCCTGCAGGATCGGGATGCCGGCGGCCCAAAATGCGTAGGAAAGCTTTTTCGAAAGCGGAGCTCCGCCCGACACGAAAAACCGGAGGTACCCGCCGACGCCTTCACGCCATTTCGAGAAAACGAGCCTGCTGGCGACAGCGTGTTTTGCCGCTAAAACCGGCGAAACGGAATCGTGCTTGTCCTTCGCTTCCCAATAATCCTGTCCGACGACAAGCGCCCATTCGAATAGCGACGTCCGCCATCCGCCGGCCGCTTTTCCCTTCTTTATGATCTTGTGATAAACCTGCTCGAAAAGGCGCGGCACAGCGGTCATTATCGTCGGTTTCACTTCCTGAAGGTGTGAGGCTATCTGATCGAAAGCGGCGCAGTAATGTATCGCCACGCCGTTAGCGCAGAGCACGTAAAACACCGTCCGCTCGAAAATGTGCGAGAGCGGCAAAACGGCAAGCGAACGGTCGGTGGGACGGATCGGCAGGCCTTTCGACACG
>JACMMN010000150.1 GCA_014379075.1 Pyrinomonadaceae bacterium
GCCGGTTCCGAGGTGTCCGCACTTCTCGGACGTATGCCGTCCGCCGTGGGTTATCAGCCGACGCTGGCTTCGGAAATGGGCGAGATGCAGGAACGCATCACTTCGACCAAGACCGGTGCTATCACTTCGATCCAGGCTGTTTACGTGCCTGCCGATGATTACACCGATCCGGCTCCGGCGACGACGTTTGCTCACCTTGATGCTGTTACGGCCCTTTCGCGTCAGATCGTGGAGCTTGGTATTTACCCGGCGGTCGATCCGCTGGCGTCGAACTCGCGTATTCTCGATCCGAACATCGTCGGCGAAGAGCATTACAACACCGCACAATCGGTCAAGAAGATTTTGCAGCGTTACAAAGACCTTCAGGACATCATCGCAATTCTTGGCCTTGACGAATTGAGCGAGGACGATAAGCTGACGGTTGCCCGTGCACGAAAGATCCAGCGTTTCTTCTCGCAGCCGTTCTTCGTCGGCGAGCAGTTCACCGGTTTGAAGGGCGAATACGTCAAGATCCCCGACACCATCAAAGGCTTCCGCGAGATCCTCGACGGCAAATGCGACGACATGCCCGAACAGGCATTCTACATGGTCGGCACCATCGAACAGGCGAGAGAAAAAGCCAAGAAAATGGCCGCAGGAGCGTAAATCCGTTCAAGGTTCAAAGTTAATGTTCAAGGTCAATGACCTGAATCTTCAACTTTGAACCTTGAACTTTGAACCTTGAACTCTTTACTCTTATGCTTAAGCTAGAAATCGTCACCCCTGAACGCCGCGTGCTCGATGAGACCGTCGAATCCGTCACCGTTCCGACCGCGTCCGGCGAAGCGGGTATTCTTACCGCCCACGCACCGCTTATCTCGGCTCTCAAACCGGGCATTCTCACCTACACCGTCAAAGGCACCGCCGAGCGGCTTGTCGTCACCGGCGGATTTGTCGAGGTCAGCGGAGATCAGGTGTCGGTCCTCACCGATACCGCCGAAACCGCCGCCGAGATCGATACCGAAGCCGCCCGTGCCAGCCGCGATGCCGCCCAGAAAGAACTCGCCGCCGCCGCGACCGCTTCCGTCGAGGAGACAGAACCGATCCGCGACCGCCTCGATGCTGCGACCGCCCGTCTCGCACTCGCCGCCGGCGGCAAATGATCTACTCGTACGCCACGCTTGAAGTTAAATAGTTGAATGAAAGGTCTTCCACATTTGACGCCCCGGTTTGCATCGACATGATGACCGCATCTTCAAAGATGTAAGTATATTTCTCCGTGATGTTTTCCTCGTTCTTGTGGGTATGCACCAGCTTTATTTTGGCGATCTGCTTTCCTTCCGCACACATCTGCAAAAGCTTGGTAGAGTGTTTGTCCGCCTTTCTGCTGACCCAAAAATCCTGGCTGTTCACCTTGCCGCTGCCGCCGCTTCCGTAGCCGAACGACCCGCCCTCCTTCTGTCCGAACGAATACGAAATTAAATTTGCCTTTAAACTCACGCCCTTCCCTATAAAGTCCCGTATCTCCAGCACCGCGCTTCCCATAATGTTTTCTCCTCCACCCGACACATTCAAGCCATACGATCCGTATCCGCCTAAATTACATCCTTCCACTTAGCCGTACAACTACTCAAATGTGCAGGTCGCGATCCTGACCGGTTAAAATTGTCGCGAATCAATCCTTGACTTTCTATCGATCTTCCCTATACTTCCTTCAAAAGCTCTAGTTCAAAGTACGATAAAAATATGTGGTATTCTTTTGCCGCGTATCATCATCACCTAAACTCTCGATCAACCGCTTAAATTATGAAACGACTTAAATTTGTCGCATTGATGTTTCTCTGTGCCGTATATTGCGGCTCTGTCAGAGCTCAGACCACTGTTTTCAGTGATGACTTCGGCCCTCCGAGCTCTATTTTCACCTCTAATGGACAAATTGGAGCGAGCGCTTTCAGCGTGACGAGCACCGGTATAGACTGGGGTGCCCGGCGAAATTTTTCTCCCGAACAACTCGAACTTACAAACGATATTAGTGGAACGCCAAACGTAAATGGCTGGGTTTTCGCGAGTACTCCTACGGGTTCGTTTGGATCGCCTTACAACACCACGCTCTCGTCAAATACCGGCTTGGTTACCTGGACGTTTAATATGCGCCAGATTCGAACAGACCCGGCGGGCTTTTCTGCGGGGGCGTATGGAGTTGCGTTTATTTTAGGTGGTACGTCGACCACGGCCGCGACGGTGGGAGATGGTTATGCGGTTGTCCTAGGACAGACGGGCAACATAGATCCGGTTAGATTGCTACGATATACGAACGGGCTTCAGGGAAGTCTAACGGAAATTATAACCTCTAACACACTCGGACTTACCGATTTCGGCAATCACTACACAACTGTTCGGGTAACATACAATCCGTCCAACAATCTGTGGGAACTATTTGTGAGGAATGACGGTACATTTGCGTTCGATGATCCAACGTCCCCGGGCATGGTTAGTCAGGGAGCGGTGGCTGACAACACGTTCACGGGAACCCCGTTAACGGCTTTGGGTGCGTATTGGCAGGGTTCAACGGTGACAACACAGACTGCCTTTTTCGATAATCTCGGTGTGACTGTTGTGAACGCTCCTACTGCCGCAGACACATCCGTAGGCGGGCGGGTGAGCACCGCCGACGGACGCGGGATCCGCAATGCCGCAGTTATAATTTCAGGCGGAAATCTGCCGGAAAGCCGCCGCGCACTGACCGGATCGTTCGGCTATTACCGGTTCGACGGCCTCCCGGCTGGCGAAACGTACGTGCTGAGCGTCGGGTCGAAGCGATATTCGTTTTCCGTGCCCGCCCGTACCGTCACGCTCAACGACGAACTGAGTAATGTCGATTTCACCGCACTGCCGTAGGCTTCCGGCAGGAACGCGGCTGTAAGCGATCTGCAAAATTAATAGGGAAATCTCGGCCGTAACGAGCTTGCTCTATACATTCGCTTATTTGTGCGTTCGTCCAATTTACGGAACAAGGCCAGCGGGGCGAAAAACCTTGACAAAGATTTAAATATTCATATACTTCATCTCACACAGTCTTTTTTATTCTTTGTTCATTCAGCTTTAGATATATTTGCCGAACCGGACGAAAGACCGCTTCGAAAGCCGCATCCCCCACAGGTGCAGTTTCGCTCGGAATTTAGCCACAACCGGCGGCATACGGCAAAAGTCATCATTTCGTTGTGAAATTTATCGGAAGTTTCTTGTACATCAGCCCAAATGTCCTGCCCTGCCGGGCGGGAAATATGTTTTCGTAACAATTTGCTATTTGCGAAGCGGCCCGCGCCGTCAGCAAAGTTTATTCTGAGGAGGAAATATGCATCGTTTTAGACTTTTGATCTTGTCGGCCCTTGTGCTGACGTTTTCGTTTGGCGGAGCGACGGCCCAGGATGTGGCCGACAGAGTGACCGCCGAGCCTGAATATAAAAAAGGCGGGCAGCCGATCGAGGAAGAAGTCCCCGGAACGCGTGGTAAATCGTCGTTCGCGGATCTTATCTCGGCTACTACTTATGCCTTTTCGTCGGCATCGGGCGTAGCCCTCGAAGACATGTCGAGCGGCACGACACAGCTTGTCGGGCCGGGCCTGGACGACAATGCGTCGCTCGTCACGAATATCGGCTTTAATTTTCTGTATGACGGCGTCCTTTTTACGCAGTTTTCCGCGAACGCCAACGGCCTGGCCAAACTCGGGCCGGTCGCGGTATTGACTACCTTCAATAACACCACCACCGGTATCGGAACGGCGACCAACGCTCCGAAAATTGCCGCTTATTTTGAAGATCTCTGCACCGGATCGACGGGCGCCGTGCGCAGCAAGGTCGTCGGCACCGCACCGAACCGCAAACTTGTCGTCGAATGGAGCAATATGCGGGTAACACGCGGTGCGGGCTGCACGCCTGCGGAACCCGGCCTCGGAACGTTCCAGATGTGGCTATTCGAATCAGCCGGGGCAACAAGCCCGGGAGTTATCCAGATCGTTTACGGAAACGGGATCGCTGCGTCGGCCAGTCAGGACGCCGGAGCATCGATCGGGCTTCAATCAGGAGCAGCTACCAATTTTGCTTCCGTAACATCTTCAACCGATACGGTTTCGTACACGGTTGCGGACAATCTCAATGCGGCAGGCATTGCGGCGGGCAAAAGCTATATTTTCACGCCGAATGTCCCCGCGGCTCCGACCGCCCTCGCGTTTGCACCGGTCACGGCGACCTCCATTCAGATCAATTGGGCTGACAATGCGACAAATGAGGTCGGCTATATAATCAACCGTTCGCTTGACGGTATAAATTATACATTCCTCGCGCAGACGGCTGCGAACGCGACGTCATTTACCGACACCGTGCTCAACCCGGCCACAACCTATTTTTACCAGGTTTCTGCCATCAGCGAAGGAGCATCCAGTGCGGCGCTTTCAGGCAGCCAGGCGACGGCGGGACTCGGCAGCGACACCTGCAACGGAGCGGGCGGCAACTGGAGCGCTACGGGCACATGGTCCGACGGCACTGTACCGACGGCTTCCGACAACGTAACCATCGGCTCGGGCTGCACCGTATCGATCGATATTCCGACTGCAGAGGCCTTTGCCGTCACGATCAACAGCGGCGGAACGCTTCAATCACCGCTGGCCGGAACCGTTACGACCAACAATTTGACGGTCTCGGGAAATCTGACGAATAACGGCACGCTGGATCTCAGCACGAACGGCAACACTTCAGGAGCCGGCCTGACATTCGGAGGCGGCGCAGTCGATGTTACCTTAGGCGGATCCGGAGCGGTAACCGATGTGTTTGCGATTACCGTTGCCAAAGGCGCTCAAGCCACTACCGTCGAATTAAATGCTACAAACTTTACCGTGCAGGGGGTCAATACCGACGCTGCTGGTTATTTGACAGTGACGAGCGGCACGTTCAAGATCAGCGGAACGTTTACTATGACTAACCGCACCTTCCCGGCTGCGGGCTATACAATTCCGACTCTTGGCGGTTTGTGGATGAACAATCCGAACTACACGGTTGCGGGCCAGAACGGTTCGCCGTCTGTCGGCGGAAGATTCAGGGTTACTTCAGGTACGTACAATATCGGCACGGCCACCGGAAACTCTATGGGCTTTACAGCCGGTGCGAATATCACCGTTGAAGGCGGTGCGATCAATGCGACCGGAAGATTCGGTGTGGCCGCTGCTGCTACTTTGATCACATATAATCAAAGCGGTGGTGCGATCACCGTCTGCACAATTGGTAATGCCTCCACGACACTTGCTTGCTTCGACCTCGGAACATCGACCGCTTCATTCGCGGGAATTACCGGCGGTTCGATAGTCGTTCAGCTCGCAAGCACGGCGGCTACAGGGCCGCGAGACTACAGGCTTCAATCCGGTTCTGCAACGACGAGTGGCGGTATCCTATCTGTCACCGGCGGAACTCTGCAGCTTGGAAATGCTTCCACCGTCGGGCCACAAGCCTTTAGCATTCAGGGCGTGGTACCCAACCTCGTTGTAACCAACAACGGCGGAGCGAATACCGCTATATTCGGTGCTGTAGCCAATTGGAACAACATCACACGAAACATAACGGTTGCCACGGGGACTACTCTGAATTTTGGTAACCTCGTGTTTCTGATGAACGGAACGACATTTACCAATAACGGTACGGTCACTCATAACGGAGCGGCGTCAAGGTTCGTCTGGTTCCTGGCCGATCTACCTCAAACATATACCGGCAGCGGTACAGTAACGGCGCCGATGACCAGTTTCGAAGGACAGAATGGCGTAACGATCCTGGACGCAAGTGTTTCCAACATCGTTGTCAGAAGAGTCATCCTGTTCGCGGGCGGCGTACAAGGAGCCAATAAACTCACGCTGGGAATGGGAGACGCGGTGGTAACGAATACACAGTTCGGCAACACCACGACCCCGACAAATGCCGGTACATTCGATTCAGCACCGACGTTCAACCTCGGTACGGGCGGACAAAACATCTCATATCTGAGAACGGTAAATACGCGTGTAACGGGGCCGGAAATCAATCCGGCGAGAACGCTCGTCAATTTGACGTACGACGACAATGATCCTACCCATTCCCTCACGGTGACAGGCGGTGATTTGACCGTTAACGGTGTGATGGCCTTGACAAACGGACGGGTCATTACAGGTTCCAATGTTCTGACAAACAACGGAACTGCAACGCGGACCACCGGTTTCGTTGACGGTACGCTGAACAGAAGCTATACTGCGGCGGGTTCCTACACCTACCATGTGGGCCAGAACGGATATTCGCCGGTGTTGGCGAATATCGGTACCCTGACTACTAATCCTTCCTCTCTGTCGGTCCGGCCGACTGATTCCACGCTGCCCGGATTGGATCCGGCAACCGCGGCTTCACGCTTTTGGACGGTGACGGAGACGGGTGACATGGCGGCAACGTTGACTTTCACGTATCTCGATCCGGCGGACGTGAACGGTGACGAGAGTAATTATGCGACATGGCGCAGTAACGGAGGAGCTCCTGTTCTGATTCCGGGAAGCACGCCCAATCCGGGAGGTAACAATGTGGCAACTGCCGCAGGCATTACCGATCTTTCCGGTGATTGGGGATTGGGTGCGTCCCTGGCTGGTCCCTCGTTGGCGAGTATCAGCGGACAGGTTACCACCGCAGGCGGCAGAGGAATGCCTAATGCGAGGCTAACTTTGACGGGCGGAGCCCTTACCGAGCCTCGCGTTTACACTTCTTCCGGATTCGGTTATTACCGTTTTGACGGACTGACGATCGGACAAACGTACACCGTAACGGTCGGTTCGAAACGCTATGCGTTTGTTGTCAACAGTCAAACTGTAGTGCTTGGCGGAGACACGATCGTGAACTTTGTTGCTAATCCATAACAGCCGGGATACATAAGGCGGTGCCTGCATGGACGTCGCCTTATCGTTCCGCATAGTGAAAGCCCTCGGCATCTTGCCGAGGGCTTTTCTCATAGAAATTCGCGTCGCCTCCAAACGTATGGACCTCCGACCATACACTTGCGTGTTCCGACTGCAATTAGACAAACCCGCAAATAAAAAGCCCCGCTCCAAAGCGAGGCTTTCTCAAATCAATTGATCCATCGACTAGCGATAAATATGCTCACCGCGATAGTTTTTCCATTCGTTTTCAAAGTATTCAGCGTCTTCCGGGCTACGGGGTGTTACACCGACTACCGTTCCGCCTTCCTTGATTCCCGATTCATAGATTTTTGCACGGTCTTCAGGAATTCCCCAACCGACCAGAGCTCCAACGAGTCCGCCGGTCAAACCGCCTGCTCCGGCTCCCACCAAAGCTGCAACAATGGGTCCGGCCACTACCAATCCCAGACCGGGAAGCAGTACATTTGTCCCAATGGCGGCTATCCCGCCGATAACTGCTCCGAGCGTTCCGCCAATAGCGGCTCCGGCTCCGGTTCCTTCAAGGGCCTTGCTTCCGAGTTCGGTATCGGCCGTACCCTCACCATATTGTGAGTCGCGAGTTTTATCGGACATCATTACATTGATTTCCTCGTCCGAATAACCCCGGGTTCTGAGTGAATTGTACGCCTGCTCCGTGCTTTCGCGATCTCGAAACATTCCAGTTAACACACTTCCTTGTTGTCCACGTGATGTAGCTTCCATTATAAATTTCTCCCTTGTACGAATATTTAGCTTTCGCTATGAAACTCTATTATGCAATCCGCATACCGCACGAACCCTTAGGGCCGAGGTCCAATATTTAGGGCAGATAGGGGGCAGATACGCGGTATTCCCGACATTTGTCCAACTC
Organism: Pyrinomonadaceae bacterium; assembly: GCA_014379075.1. Lineage (GTDB taxonomy): Bacteria > Acidobacteriota > Blastocatellia > Pyrinomonadales > Pyrinomonadaceae > OLB17. The sequence continues at coordinate 7,806 of JACMMN010000150.1, forward strand.
GCCAAATGTTTGAAAATCGTACATTCCAGTCATTGGAATTTTTTTCCTCTTTCGTGCAGTTCGTGGATAAAATTTACAAAATGTCATAGAGACTGAATAAAAAAAGGAAGAAATGCACTCAATGCACTCCTTCCTTTGATCACTCGTGTCTTTTTGCCTACTGGCCTTTGGTCGCAGTAAACGCCATCGCCGGAAGTCCCGGCCCTGAGAGCGTGCCTGTTATTTTGCCGCCCTCGATCTTCCCATCAAGCTGAAGCTGCATCGCCTGGCCGCCCAGGTCCACGTTTATGACTGCGTTCATATTAGTTCCGCTGACTTTTCCTTTTTCAACGGTTCCGTTGCCCATATGCGAAGAAATTGCTCCGGTAAATGCCGCACCGTCCTGTTTTAGGTCAAGTGCCACCGACATTACCTGGCCATTCGCATCGACCATCATTGTCCATTTTCCTGAAACGTTGGCCGCGGGAGCCGCCGACATATCGGCCGCTTTCGTCAGTGTCACCGTTTTCGGATCGACCGTTATCTCGGCCAAACGCTTGGAAACTTCCGGGGTCATCGAATCTTGAAAACGTCCCTTCAAATGCTTCGCCAGGAACTTTTCGGCGGTGGCGACCATCGCCATGTTGTTTACCGGACGTGCAAATCCGTGGCCTTCGTCGGGTGCGACAAGATATTCGACCGGATAATTACGATCCCGCAGGGCGATCACGATCTGATCGGACTCGGCCTTATTGACACGCGGATCGTTTGCTCCCTGCACAACGAGCAGCGGAGTTTTGATCTTGTCAGCCGAATAAACCGGCGACTGCCGCTTCATCTGGGCCAACCCTTCAGGCGTGTTCGGGTCGCCCATCCGTCTATAGAAAACCGTGCGGATCGCTTCCCAATAGGGCGGGATCGATTGAAGCAGCGTCTGCAAATTCGAAGGAGCGACGATCGCGACCGATGCCGCATATTCATCCGGTGTGAAAGCGACACCTGCTAAGGCCGCGTATCCGCCGTAGCTTCCGCCCATGATCCCGACGCGTTTTGGATCGGAAATGCCCTTTGCGACAAGATATTTCTTGCCCCAGGTAATATCGTCCTGCATTTTCTGGCCCCATTCGTTATTGCCGGCGTTCAGGAATTTCTTGCCGTAGCCGGTCGAAGCACGGAAATTCGGCTGCAAGACGGCATATCCGCGATTCGCCAAAAATTGTGCATACGAATGATAACCCCACGAATCGCGTCCCCACGGGCCGCCGTGAATATAGAGAACAGTCGGCAGATTCTTCCCAGTCGAACCTTTCGGAATCGTCAGATAAGCCTGAATGTCCATGCCATCCGACGATTTGTAGGTGACCGATGTCATCGGCGAGAGCGAGTTGCGGTCGAGCTTTTCGCGGATCTTGTATTGCAGGGTGAGCTTCTTTGTTTTGCGGTCATACAAATAAGTTTCACCCGGCTCCATATCGCTGTAAGCGGAGACCAGCCACAGAGTTTCGTCTTTGGTGGACGAGCCGAAACCGATCTCTTTGTTCGGCAATTGTTTTTGAAGCAATTTGTAATCAGCCTCGAATTGTTTGTCCTTCCAATATATCCGCTCACGGTCGTCTTCGTACGAGGTCGCGATGATCTCATCCGTCAGATCGGAAAAGCTCGCACCGCCGAAATCGACCTTCTTGAGCGGATCGGATTCGACTTTTTCGATCTTTCCGGTTGCGACATCGAGCAAAACGAGTTCGATCAGATCCGGGCTGCCCTGATTCGTTTCCAGGTAAATGCGGGCGTTGTCCTTGTGAAAGCGGACCGGCGAGCATGTTTCAAATCCGTCGCACGAATAGATCTTCGTCGCTTTGCCGTCAGCTTCGATACGCAAAATTTCCGTATCGCCATTCTGTGCCGAACGGATAGCCAAACGCATCTTGTCCGCATTGTCGAAGATCATTCTCTGATAACGGTCTTTGTTCTCGTTTATCAAAGTCCGTTCGCCGGTCGAGATCTTTACCTTATAAAGATCGTGCCAAGCCTTGTCGCGTTCGTTAATGCCGACATAGATCGCATCCGGATCCGAATCGGGAACCGCATTTATCATCGCACGTACGCCTTTCGCGTCTGTGATATTTCGTGCCGTCGGAACTTCCGCACCAGCCGCCAGCTTTTCCGCAGGATCGACCGCATAGACGTTGAAATTCTCATCGCCGCCTTTGTCCTGCGTGAACAAAATGAACTTGCCGTCACGCGACCAAAAGTAATTCGGTATCGGACGGTCGGTGCGGTTGGTGATAAGCCGCGCATTCGCAAATGGCTCGCCGGTCTGCTTCACCCAGATATTCCGGGTGTCTTTGTAAGGCTTGATAAAAGCAATATATTTGCCGTCCGGCGAGATCTGTGCACCGGCAATCTCCGGGTTGCCGAAAAATATCTCACGGTCGATCAACGCTGGTTGCTGTGCCGAAACCTCGGTTGCGGCAACTGATAGAAAAATTGTCATTACAATTAGAAATGTTTTCATGTGGTTAAGTTCCTTTGCGACCTTGTTCAAATTTTGACTGGTTTTGTTATTAGGTTATTTCGACATCTCATATTTCCGGCTCTTCAGCAATTTCCGTTGATTTACGAAGGCCGTCATAAATCATTCCAGGTAACGCATAAAAGGTTATTGGTGCAACATAAATTCGAAGATTTCAACTTCGGCGACATCGCCTATTAACATATTTGCGGGAAACGAAACGTAAAATGCATAACGTCGCTTACTATGACTGTGACGATGGCACCGTGCGCTAGTCCCTAGTCAATGCGAAGTTACAGCGAATAAATCAGTTTGACTCTTTTTGTTTAGCAGCCACGAGCCAAACGCCAAAAATAAAGATCGTTACAAAAATTGCGGTATAGGCTAAATTTTCAAACATAGATGGCGGTGAGCCGAAAGGGTCGGAGTCATCGGCCATCTTTAAGCCAACAGGATCAATGATCCCAAGAATTCCCACAGCAATTCCCAGGAAACCGAAGAGCACGAAAATACTGCCTACGAATATACGAACCACATCCATCTGTATTAAGTCGTTCCCGTATTATCAAACAACCGCTTTCCTAAATATCACCGCTCCACGCTTTCTTCCGAAATTTCGCTTCGTTCCAAAACCCTTTCACCCATTCTATCTCAGGTTCGCGGTTCTTTTCCAAAAGCACGGTTATGACGTCGAAACGATACTTAACGTTTCTGACGCGAAAGATGTTCCGGTAAATCCGTGCCGTTCGCGTGATTTGCCGCTGTTTTCGCAGATCGACCGCCGCCAGCGGCCCGCCAAACCCGCTTGAACGCCGCGTCTTGACCTCGACAAAACAAAGCGTATCACTATCGATCACAACCAAATCGATCTCCCCCGAAACCTGCACGCCCTTGCTGTTTCGCCCTATCGGCACCTTAAAATTCCCCAAAACAAGGCGCCCGCCTTTCTCAACGATGGATCGAGCGGCTAGATCTTCGCCTTCTCGCCCAGTCTCGCGTGTGGAACGATACAGCGAATCAGTATCCGATCGTAGAATTGAAATGGTTTCCGACATTTAACGTGAATCTGCACACGATTATAACAATATACTGCCGAATTGGCTTCAAAAAAACGTACACGTGCATCATCCGAGGTGACGCACATATACGAAAGAGGTAAAGGCCTCGCTTCGGTGTGAAACGAGGCCTTTTTTTTGTGTTTGTGACGCAGGCAGGGTGCCTGCTTTGCGTTGGATTAGTTGGACGCCGCTCGTGCCTTGGGACCGCCAACAAGCTTCATTTCGTCGAGGATCCAGCCCGCGTTGCCGAATTTTTCGGTGACGAATAATACATACCTAATATCGACCGAGATCGTGCGGTTGAAGTTCGGGTCGTAAAACATGTCGTTGCCCAAACCTTCATAATTGCCGTCGAAGCAGAGGCCGACCTGTTCGCCGTTGCCGTTCAGTATCGGGCTCCCCGAATTACCGCCAATGATGTCGGTGGTCGAGAGGAAATTGACCACGACGCTGTCGCCCTGTCCGAACCGGCCGAAATCTTTTGCCGCCTGCAGGTCTTTCAGCTTTTGCGGCACGTCGAACGGGTTGACGCCCGTGTCTTTTTCGATCATCCCTTTGATGGTCGTAAACGGCGTGTTGATCTCGGCTTCACGAGGCGCGTAGCCTTTGATGTTGCCGTACGAAAAGCGGAGGCTGGAATTGGCGTCCGGGTACGGCGTGATGCCCTTCATTTCGGCCATGCCCTGCTGATAGAGCAGGCGTGAACGGTCGATACCGGCACCGAATTTGGTGTTGCGTCCCAGAAAAGCATTTTTTTCTTCGGCGAGCCCTTTGGCGAAGGCGAGGATGTTTTCACGCTCCTGGCGGAATTCCATTGTTCGCGGGCCGTAAAGGCCGGCGACGCTTTGAGCGGACGCATACTCACCGTTCGCGATCGATTCGGCAAACGCGGCCTCGGCGGCACGGCGGGCCGGGCCTTGGAACATACCGAACAACTTCTCAGCGGGTGCGAATTTCTGATTTGCCGGAAGATCGGCGAAGGCTTTGAGATAGTATTTGAGCATCTCGACTTCGTAGACCGGCTCGCGGTCTTTATACGCAGTTTCGATCTCGGTGAGCTTTGCGGCCCGTTCCGCGTCGCTCATGGTTTTGCCCTGGACCTGCGTGAAAAGGACCGCATCATAAATGGCTTTGAAGACCGGCGTCGTTCCCGGATCGGGCAAGCGTCGGGTGATCACGTCGCGTTTTGCGGCGGCGTTCGATTCGTCGGAAAGTGTTTTCAGATCGACCAAAACCGAGCTATATTTTTTCTGCCGGTCAGGATTCTCCGCGATCCACGCAGCAAAACGGGCCTCTTCCGCCTGGCGTTTTTGGACGGCGTCGGCCTGGTTCAGACGACGTGCACCACCCTCATAGACCTTGCGGGCGTTGTCGAAACTGGCGATGTCGGATTGGAAAGCGATACGTTTTTCTTCATTCGTCGAACCGATCAGCCGCAAAGCAGCGCTGCGTGCATCGAGCCACGATGAGAGGAAAGGGAAATTGGCGTCGCGGGCGAATTCGATCGACTGGCTTTCGCGATATCGCGTCGTGCCGCCCGGATAACCGAGCACGAAAACGAAATCATCTTCCTTGAGGCCGCCGATGTTCATCGTGAGGAACTTGGGGGTTTTGTAGGGAACGTTATTTGGCGAATATTCCGCGGACGAGCCGTCCGGGGCTGAATAGGCACGCAGGAACGTAAAATCGCCGGTGTGGCGCGTCCATTCGAAATTGTCGGGGTCGCCGCCGAAGACGCCGATATTTCTCGGCGGCGCGTACACGACACGGACATCCTTCATCTGCATTGTTTGATAAAGGTAATGAAAATAGCCGCTGTTCAGCATTTGAATGCGGATAACCGAGCCCTTCGGAGCTTTTGCTTGCTCGGCGGTTGTGAGGTCGTCGGTGTTTTTCTTGATCGCAGCCGTGAGACCTTCGCCGGACAACGATTCTGTTCCGGCCTTTATCTTGGCCGTTACATCTTCGACACGCTGGGTGATGTATATCGAATAGCCTTTGGCGGGAATCTCACCGCCGCGATTGTCGGCTTTGAAGCC
>JACMMN010000151.1 GCA_014379075.1 Pyrinomonadaceae bacterium
ACACAAAAGCCCTCGCCGCGATCAGGAAAAGCGTGATGCGTCCCGCCCGCCAGATTCGATGCAATGCCGGAATTTATCGCTGTCAACGCCGCGTTTATCGTTCCCGAAATGGCGTGAAACGACCGTCTTACAAGGGATTCCGACCACGGCAGCCCCAATTTCCGGACTTCCTTTGCCGTAAGTTCCCCGTGTTGCAGCCTGGAAATGTAGTCTTCCGTATGCACCAGCAACAGGTTTTCGACGCTTACGGCTTCCGGTTCAACTAATTCCTCCGGCCGCAAAGTCCCTTCCGCCAATAATTTATCCCGGACAAGCTCAAATTTCCGTATCGGAAAAACGTGGCCTTCCCCAATGTCCGCATAGTAATAAGGTGAGTAAAAAATTCGGTAATTGATCATGCAGTTAGGCCCTTGCCAATCTACGACAACAGCCACGCTTCCGCCGCTGCTTGATCGGCAAACGCCTTGCCGTTCAATCCTCGATTTGTGCCCACCAGGACACCGAAATCGTTTAGCTCGGCCTGGTCCAGCTGCCGGTCAACAAATGCGACCTTTATCCCCAAAAAACCCATCTCGGCCAGTTCCGACACCAGCCGATAGATCTCCGCTATCGAGATTCCCTCCGCAATGTCCTCCTCGACCAGCACCTTTTTACAACCGTACTCCGTACACATCTCGGCGATCTCCTGCCAATACTGACGCGATATTTTGTAAGAATCGTGCTCGCCCTCAATAAAGGCGTAAAGGTATTCCGGCCGATGCTCAAACGTGAGATCGTATGGTTTATGCGGGGAAAATTCGGTCATCTATTTGGTAAAACGCAGCAAATCCGAAGCCTTGCGGATATAACACCATTCTACCTTATTCGCGCAAAATTTTCCCCGCGACGCCCGAGCATCCAGATCGTTTCCGTCATTCCATTCATCCAAATCATTCCAACCTTTCCGATCATCCTTCCCATCTACTGCCGGAAAAGCAAAAATTCCAATTGCGATGAAAGAAGACTTAGAGACCGATACGGATGTAGACAGCTTAATAAAAGAACTCGGCTTCGGCGGCGACTTCGATCCCGACAAGAAATCACGCAAAGCCCGCGAGAAGCACTCACCAAAGTCTCTATCCTCCGACACAATGCTCGAAACGCGTCCCGCAGGCGATTGGATCTCACGCAAAATTTCGAAGCCGCCATGCAAACTCTTCGGTGATCTCTGGTCCGAAGGCGAGATCGCTATTCTTTTTTCCGCAACCGGCATCGGCAAAAGCATCCTCGCCGTCCAGATCGCCGAAAGCATTGCGAAAGGCTGTGCGATCGAACCACTCGAATGCACGGCCAAGCCCCAAAAGGTTCTCTATCTCGATTTCGAGCTCACCAAGGCCCAGTTCGCCGCCCGCTATTCCTCGGACGAGAAACCGGCCCGCCACCTTTTCCCCAAAAATCTGATCCGCGCCGAGATCTGCGAGTTCGACTCGGTTCCCGACACCTTCAAAAACAACGCCACCGCCTTTCTCCAGCATTCGGTCATCGCCGCGATCAACGAAACCGAAGCAAAGATCATTATTATCGACAATCTTACCTTTCTGACCGGCGCAGGCTGGACGCCGCTGAGCCTGATGAAAAATCTCAAGCTGCTCGCAAAAAATAAAAGCCTTTCGATCCTCGTGCTCGCACATTCGTCCGAAGGCCGTGACTGCAAACCGCTCACCGTAAATGATCTGCAGGGCGCGAAAGTTCTCGCAAATTACGCCGACAGCGTTTTCACCCTCGGCCGCAGCATCCACGCCCCGAACTACCGTTACATCAAACACCTGAAATCCCGCACGTCCGAACCGACCCACGGCGCCGCCAACGTCATCGTTTACCGCATCATCAAAACGCCCGCGTCTCCCGATCTCCAAATTCCCGCAACCTTCCCCGGCTTCGATCACCTCGGCTTCTCCGAAGAATCCGCCCATTTCCCCGACTACTTCCTAAAACTCCAGGCCGCCCAAGACCGCGACCGCAAACTCCAACTCCGATCCGCCCGCAAATCCAACTCCCTCACCGAACACATCCTCACCGGCCAATACGCCCGCTACCTCAACCCGTAGCGGCAAATCGATCCGCTGCCTTTTCTTGTCAGTACCGCGAGCGATAGCGACCGGGTTCTTTGTTCCGTTAGGCCTCGCGTCAAAGCGTACCGATGGATACATTGCAGCCACGAGTTTCACCCCACGCGCGGACTGTTATACAATTCCTAAGTCGCGTCCGCGACAGTTTCAAATTTATGGGAAAATTTAACGATCTTGATCTTGAGAATTGGCGTGAGTGCGAGGTAAATACAGATTCGCTCTGGTTGATAGGCGAGCGCGACAAGAGTGGAAAACACAAAAATGTATATCACGGTAATTTCATTCCTCAGATCCCGCAGAAACTGATCCCAAGATATACCAAACGCAACGATGGTGTTTTCGAACCGGATAGGGGAAGCGGCATGACGGTATTTGTATGTATAGTGTATTGCTGAAAATCTGAAAGAGGGGGCATCAGCCGCTTCTCCGCGTTTCGCGGCAAATAGCCACGCTGTTTACGGCGTGGGAGGATTCTCCAAAATATTCAAAAAGGGCGTTTCAACGTCCTTTTGCTCACGGGGCTCTAGCGATCGTCTTCACCCTCATATTTCTCTAACCTCTCGCGAGTCGTGCCATTTTTGTGATGTTCATTTTGATTCAGAACGTAATTGACGACCCAATGTAAATCTTTGGTGCCAAAGCTAACGATCCCATATCCACGCTGCCATTCTAGAGCCTTCGGTTGCACCTCGTGGTTTATGTAATGAGAACTCGACCCTTTCAGCTTCCCGATCCAATCCGACATCAACAGATTTGGTTGAGAGCTAATGGCGATATGAACGTGAGTTTCAATTCCGCCAATTGCGTGAAGACGAACTCCGGGCGTTTCGAGGATTTTGTGGGTAATAAAATGAAACAGTCGTGATTCGACAGGCTTGTCGATCATTGGGATATTGTTTTTAGTGTGCCAAGTAATATGAAAATTGATCTCTGAATAGACGCTTCGTGACATAGTTTTGCTAAAGCGGGTCAAGAAGGACGTTAAAACGCCCTTCTCAAATCTTTTCCAACCCTGACCACGCCCTAAAGTGCGTGGCTATTTGCCCTTTGGGAAAGCCTCGTGAACGAGCCTGAAAAAAGTTCATCCAGTCGCTAGAATAATTGCTGTCTCAGCTCGTTTGTATCTTTTTCGGCGTTAAAGATTTTCTCAACCTTTTCGTAATTCCAGAACGACACCTGTTTTTCAATTGGCTTGAAGGTGGGCTGTTCCAGAATTTTATTAAACTCATTCTCCCGGCGAGATGGGGCGACGATAAACATTTTAGTCTTGAAATCGACCAATTCCATAAATTTAGAAAGGGCGTTTTTCATGTCCGTGCTATTTTCGACTTCGAAAACACGCGAAGGCATTCCACGTTCGTTGAACCATGTTACGTCAATCATTCGCGTTCGATTGAGAATTCGGCTATATGTAAATTGTGGAAAATCTTGGAGCGATGCGAAATCTTCGAGTTTTTGGTGAATGTATGATTTTGATTTGTCGGGCGTGTAGGTTTGATATTTGTAATATTGACCAAGTTGCAATAGCAGAGCTTGCATCGAAACGTGCGTCAGGTTTTCTTTTTGTTCTAAGGTTTGGGTTTGTGGGTTTATTTCCTTTGGCAATTTGTCGAGCGAGTCGACTAGTGTGTAAAGACCCGGGACTAATTTGAAAAAACGTTTGTCGCGTTGGACTCGCTCGTCAATAGTGTTATGTGGCGTCAACCCTTTGATCTCATTGTAGCCTGCATAAATCGCCGGAGCGAATTCATGAAGAGTCTTTAAAGTCGCGACGTTGTTGTTTTGTCTAATTACTTTTTCAATTGCGTCAGACCAAGTAAA